>NZ_JBHZCY010000020.1:0-102067 GCF_042786665.1 Kitasatospora sp. NPDC059146
GTCCTGCGGCACCACCAGGGCCCGGGCGAGCCGCCGGTCGCCGGCGCTGCGCCCGGCCTCGACGGTGTGCACGCCGGTGTTGGTGCGCCAGGTCTGCGCGGCCGGGTCCCAGCTCTGCACGGCCCGCAGTGGGAGGGTGATCCGGGCGGTGGCCTGCTCGCCGGGCCCGGCCTCGACCACGGCGAAACCCGCCAGCTGGCGGTCCGGGCGGCTGCGGTCCGAGCCGTCGGTGGCGACGTACACCTGCACCACCTCGCGGCCGGGCCGCGCACCGGTGTTGCGGACCCGGACGGTCACCTCGGCGAGGGCCTCGGCGGAGCCGTCCGTCGGCCGCGCCTCGCCGGTCAGGCGCGCCTCCTCGGACTGCCGTGCCTCGCCGGTCAGGCGCGCCTCCAAGCCCTCGTAGGACCAGTCGGTGTAGCCGGTGCCGGAGCCGAACCAGTAGGCGGGGGCGGCACCGGAGCGGCGCTGCCAGGCCCGGTAGCCGATGAACAGGCCCTCGCTGTAGTCGAGTCGGCCGTCGGTCGGGGAGACCTCCCAGACCGGGCTGTCGGCCTCCTCGGCGGGCCACGTGGTGGGCAGTCGGCCGCCCGGTTCGACGGTGCCGAGCAGCACGTCGGCCAGCGCCTCGCCGGCCTGCTGGCCCGGGAACCAGGCGAGCAGCACCGCGGCGACCGACTCCCGCCAGGGCATCAGCACCGGGGCGCCGGAGTTGACCACCACCACGGTGCGCGGGTTGGCGGCCGCGACCCGGGCGACCAGCTCGTCCTGGCGGCCGGGAAGTCGCAGTCCGGCACGGTCCACGCCCTCGCTCTCCACCTCCTCGGTGGTGCCGACCACGACCACCGCGACCTCGGCCGCCCGGGCCGCCGCCACGGCGCGTTCGATCAGCTCCTCCGCGGAGGCGGTCGGGGCGGCGTGGCCGAGGGTGAAGGAGACCAGCCCGAAGCCGGCGAAGCCGGCCGCCTCCGGGAGGAAGTGGGTGAGCGTCACCTCGGCGGTGCCGGTGTCGGTGAGCTCCAGGTCGAAGCGCCGCTCCGGCGGGTTGAGGAAGGCAGCGGCCGGGTCCTCGCCGACGGGCAGCAGGACGTCGTCGAAGAGCACCGCGCCGTCCGCCTCCAGCCGGAAGCGGCCGACGCCGCGGACGGAGAGCTGGTGGCGCCCGGCGGGGCCGGCCGGGACGGTGGTGGTGACCCGGACCCGGGACAGCCCGCCGAAGGCCACGCCGCCGGGCAGGGTGCCGAGCCAGCGCACCTCGCCCTCCGGCAGGACGGCGGTGCCGAGCGCCGTGCCGTCCGCGTCGAGCAGTTCGGCGGTGCAGTCGGCGGCCAGCGGGGAGAGGTGGGTGCGGGGGTCGGAGCCCAGCTCGTACACCAGCTCGGCGCCGGGGCCGAGGGCGGCGCGCAGGCCGTCCAGCGGGCTGACCACCCGGGTCGGGAAGACCTGGGCGCTGCCGCCGCCGCCGATCCGGGCCTCGGCGGCGGCAGCGCCGATCACCGCGAGCCGGGCCGGCGCCGGGGCGAGCGGCAGTATGCCGCCCTGGTTGCGCAGCAGCACGAAGGACCGGGCGGCCAGTTCGCGCACCAGCGCCTCGCCGTCCACGGGCGCGGGCAGCTGCTCGGCCGGGACGGCCGCCGGTGCGCCGGCCAGCAGGCCGACCCGGGCGGCCAGCCGCAGGACGCGGCGGGCCAGTCCGTCGACCACGGACCCGGGGACCAGGCCCTCGCGGACGGCCCGCACCAAGTGCTCGCCGTAGACGGTGGCCGGGCCGGGCATGGCGACGTCGAGGCCGCCGAGCGCGGCCCGGACGGTGTCCCGGGCGCCGGTCCAGTCCGAGACCAGGACCCCGTCGAAGCCCCACTCCTCGCGCAGGACCCGGTTGTTGAGCTCCTGGTGCTCGCTCATGGACGGGCCGTTGACGCCGTTGTAGGCGGCCATCAGGCCCCAGGGCCGGGCCTTGCGGACGATCGTCTCGAAGGGTGCCAGGTACAGCTCGCGCAGGGCGCGTTCGTCCACCCGGACGTCGACGGTGTAGCGCTCGGTCTCGGAGTCGTTGGCGACGAAGTGCTTCGGCGTGGTGCCGACCCCGCCTTCCTGGACGCCGGCCACCAGCGCGGCGCCGATCTCCCCGGTGAGCACCGGGTCCTCCGAGTAGCACTCGAAGTGGCGGCCGCCGCGCGGGCTGCGATGCAGGTTGACGGTCGGGGCGAGGACGACGTGGGCGCCCTTGCGGCGTGCCTCCTGGGCGAGCAGCCGGCCGGCCCGGCGGGCCAGCTCCGGGTCCCAGGTGGCGGCGAGCGCGGTGGGCGAGGGCAGGGCCACGGACGGGTCGTCCGGGGTCCACCGCTCGCCGCGCACGCCGGCCGGGCCGTCGGACCAGACCAGTCGGCCGAGGCCGATCCGCTCGTCGGCGGGCAGCGACCACATGTCGGCGCCGGCCAGCAGGGCGACCTTGCCGGGCAGGTCCAGCCGGGCCAGGGCGGTCTCGACGGCGGCTTCGCGGCGGGCGTCGGGGGTCATCGGGTTCTCCTTGCGGTCGGTCACGGGTCAGATCCAGCCGTCGAGCGCGGCCATGAAGCCGTCGAAGTCGTCCCGCTGCACGGTGTGGCCGGCGCCGGGCACGGTGCGGACCTCGAAGCCGCGCCCGCGCAGGGCCTCGGCGTCATCGGGGCCGACCAGGAAGCTGCCGTCGGCGAGCACCACCAGCGACTGCACGGCCGCGGCGGCGGGCAGGCCGGCCCGCCGGTCGGCCAGGCCGCGCGCGGTGTCCGGGTCCCAGACGGCGAGGGTGGCGAGTTCGACGTCGACGTCGGCCGCCTCCCAGCGGGGGTTGAGCGCGGTGATCTGCTCCCGGGTGGCGTCCCGGAAGGCGACGAACATCTCCGGGTCGACCTGTGCCTGGGCGAACTGCCAGGCCGGGTCGACGTACACGGCGCGAGTCGGCCTCAGCCGCTCGACCGCGCCGAGCAGGCTGAGGCCGCCGAGCGAGTGGCCGACGGCCAGCTCGATCCCGGCCGGGAGGGTCTCCACCAGGTCGTCGGCGTACGCCTCCAGCGGGTAGCGCTCGTGCGGGCTCGCGCCGGTGCCGCGCGGGCTGAGCCCGTGGCCGCGCTGGTCGACGGCGATGACCCGGTAGCCGTGTTCGGCGAGCGCCGGGCCGACCCGGCGCCAGCTGCGGTGGTCGGACATGATGCCGTGCACCAGTACGGCGATCCGGTCGCCGCTGCCCCACTCGTGGGTGCTCAACTTCATTGCTCTGCAACCTTTCCGGGGGGTGAGCAGCGTGTTCGGTGCCGCAGCGGTTGGTCATGGTTACACGTGTAACGGTTACTCGTGTAACCATAGGTTTAGCAGCAGGATCCGGCCACCGGCCAGAGCCTCGGCGTGAAAAGATGCGAACCGTTATGAACAGCAGCGACACTCCGGCCCCCGAGGCCCCCGCAGGCCGGCCGACCGCTCCCGGCGGGGCTCCGTCGGCTCACAGCGGCACCTCGTCCGCGCCCGCCGGCGGGCGGCCCGGTCTACGGCCCGACGGACGGCCCGCCGACGTACCGGCCGACGACGCACTGCCCGCCGACGTCGGTGGCGCGCCGACCAGCGCGGACGTGGCCCGGCTGGCCGGGGTCTCCCGCGCCACCGTCTCCTTCGTGCTCAACGACACCGCCGGCGGCCGGGTGAGCGAGCGCACCCGGACCAGGGTCCGCGCCGCGGCCGAGCAGCTCGGCTACGTCCCGCACGCGGGAGCCCGCTCGCTGCGGGCCGGCCGCACCGGACTGGTCCTGGTGGTCGGCGACGCGGTGCCGATCGGCCCGCTGTTCAGCGGCTTCTACCGGGAGTTCCAGGAGGCCCTGCACGGGCACGGGTACACCGCCGTCCTGCTCGGCCCCAGCCAAGGAGCCGGGGACGCCGCGGCCCGCACCTGGGCCGAGCTGCGCCCCACCGCCGTGCTCTGCCTGGCCCGTGACCTCACCCCGGACGGCGTGCGGATCCTGCGCCGCTCCGGCACCCGCGCCGTCCTCACCCTCGGCGTGCCGCCCGTCCCCGGCGCGCACGCCCTGACCATGGACCAGCGAGAGGTCGGCGCGGTCGCCGCAGCGCACCTGCTGGAGCGCGGCCGGCGCCGGATCGGCGTCGTGCTGCCCGAGGACCGCGCCCTCGACGTGTTCAGCGACGCCCGGTTGGCGGGCGCCCGGGCGGCGGTGGCCGCCACGGCCGATTCCGGTTCCGGCCCCGGAACCGGTGCGGTCGTCGAACCGCTGCGCCTCGCCTACACCGAGGCATCCGCCGCCGCCCTCGCCGAGCGCTGCCGCGCACTAGGCCTGGACGCCCTGTTCGGCTACAACGACGAGTACGCCGTCCTGGCCCAACGCGCCCTCCAGGACGCCGGGGTCGACGTACCCGCTGCGGTGGCCGTGGTCGGCGCCGACGACCTGCTGCTGGCCCGGCTGGTGCGGCCGAGGCTGAGCTCGGTCCGGGTCGGGCTGCCGTCCGGCGAGGAACTCGCCGCTCTGGTCGAGCAGTTCGTCGCCGATCCGGAGGCACCCCGGGTGAGCCGGAACCTGATGACGGTCGACCTGGCCGCCCGCGACTCCTCGTAGGCCGTCCGCGGGGTTCCTGGTGGTGATCGGGGCGGGGTGCCGCTCCCGGTCGGCAACCCGGCTGGCCGGACCGCCGCAGGTGTTCGGGGGAATGGTCCGGGCCGAAGGGGGCAGGCGGGCGGTCGGCAGGGCGTCGGCGGGGCCGGCGGCCGGCCCGATGGGGAGGGGGCGGGTTCCGGAGTGCTGGGTCAGTCACATGCGATCGGCGGGGCGCTGCTCTTCGCGGCGACCGCGCCGGTGCTGCCGGAGGCGCTGTTCGACACGGGGATGCGGCCGAGCGAAGTGCTGATCGGCACCCTGCTCTGCGCCGGAGCGGCGCTGCTGCCGGACCTCGACCACCACGACGCGACGCCCGCGCACCTGCTGGGTCCGCTGTCGAGGGGGCTGTGCCGGCTGATCGGCAGGCTGTCGGGGGGCCACCGGCACGCGACCCACTCGCTGCTGTTCGTGGCGCTCACCGGGTGGGGCACCTGGATGGGCGTCACCCGCGTCGGCAATGGCTTCACCGTCGGTCTCGCCTTCGTGCTGTTCGCGCTCGCGGCGCGGGCCCTGCACCTGCACCCGCCGGGCCGCGGGCTGACGGCATGGGTGACCTCCGTCGGTCTGGCCGGGGTCGGGGCCGCGACGGTGGCCGTCTGGTTCACCGGCTTCGCCGACCGGCTGCCCTACACGGTCTGCCTGGGGACCTTGAGCCACCTGGTCGGTGACTGCCTGACCCGCAGGGGCGCGCCCCTGTTCTGGCCCTGGCCCGGGCGCTTCGAGCTGGTGCTGATCAGGCGCACCGGCGGGAAGGTGGAGACCAGGTTCGTCGTCCCGCTGATGACGGTCGCCACCTTCGCGGTGCTGTGGTTCTCGGTCTTCTCCCCACTCCTGGCCGCGAGTTGAGCGCCGCGGTGCGGTCCGCGGCTGAGTCGACCAGGTGAGCCGCCTCATGCGATCCGATCACGGGCCAGATCCACGCGACCAGGGCGATTGACCGGGCGTTTCGGGGACAGACGGCTGCTGTGATGAGATTTCTCGCAGTTGCCCTGACAGTCTGTTCAGCGGTCGGCACCACGGTGGCCGCCCTGGTCGTCTCGCCGTGGTGGTGGTGTGCGGCGGCCGTCCTCCTCCCGTTGTCGGCACTGGCCCTGGCGGACCTGTTGCAGACCCGGCATTCCGTGCTGCGGAACTTCCCGGTCATCGGTCATCTGCGGTTCGTGCTGGAGGGCATCCGGCCGGAGGTGCAGCAGTACTTCGTCGAACGCAATGTGGACGGCAGCCCGTTCGACCGTGACACCCGCAGCATCGTCTACCAGCGGGCCAAGGGGACGGACGCGGAGGAGCCCTTCGGCACGGAGCTGGACCTGTACGGCACCGGACGCGAGTTCCTGGTGCCGTCGATGGCCCCGGTCGCCGTGCCGGACCGGGCGCCCCGGGTGCCGGTCGGCGGTCCCGACTGCGCCCGGCCGTACCCGATGGCGTTGCTCAACGTGTCGGCGATGAGCTACGGCTCGCTGTCCGCCAACGCGCTGCTGGCCCTGAACACCGGTGCGGCGCTGGGGGGTTTCGCCCACGACACCGGCGAGGGAGGGCTGTCCGAGTACCACCTGCGGCCCGGAGGAGACCTGATCTGGGAGATCGGCACCGGCTACTTCGGCTGCCGCACCGAGGACGGCGACTTCGACCCCGGCGCGTTCGCCGAGAAGGCGGCGCACCCGCACGTCAAGTGCGTGTCGCTCAAGCTCAGCCAGGGTGCCAAGCCGGGGATCGGCGGCGTGCTGCCCGGGTCGAAGGTCGACGCGCGGATCGCGCGGGTGCGCGGGGTCCCGGAGGGCAGGACGGTGGTCTCCCCGCCCTACCACCGGGTGTTCTCCACGCCGCGCGAACTGGTCCGCTTCATCGGCCGGATGCGCGAACTGACGGGCGGCAAGCCGACCGGCTTCAAGCTCTGTGTCGGTTCGCGCCAGCAGTTCCTCGCCGTCTGCAAGGCGATGCTGGAGGAGGGGGTGACACCGGACTTCATCGTCGTGGACGGCGCGGAGGGCGGGACGGGGGCCGCCCCGCTCGAATTCGCCGACCACCTCGGAATGCCGCTCACCGAGGGACTGATGACGGTCCACGACGCACTGGTCGGCACCGGGCTGCGGGACCGCATCCGGATCGGCGCCAGCGGCAAGGTGGCCACCGGGAGCGACCTGGTCAAGCGGCTGATCCAGGGGGCGGACTACACCAACGCGGCCCGGGCCATGATGTTCGCCGTCGGCTGCATCCAGGCCCAGCGCTGCCACACCAACACCTGTCCGGTCGGCGTGGCCACCCAGGACCCGCGCCGCGCCCGTGCGCTGCACGTGGGCGACAAGTCCCAGCGGGTACGGCGCTACCAGGAGGCCACCGTCCGCAGCGCCCTGCAGATCATGGCCGCCATGGGCGTCGACCACCCGTCCCAGCTGCGCCCGCACATGCTCCAGCGGCGCCTCGGCCCGCAGACCATCCGCTCCTACGCGGACACCCATCACCGGCTGGAGCCCGGGCAGTTGCTCCAGGAGCCACCCGCCGGCTGGGCGCGCGACTGGGACGCCGCCCGCCCCGACCGGTTCACCGTCTGACACCCCCGAGAGGAACCCCCGTGGCACGAACCGTAGCCCGCGTGATCGTCGATGCCCTGCAGGAGCTGGGCGTGCGCCAGGTGTTCGGCGTCGTCGGCGACGCCCTGAACCCGCTCACCGACGCCATCCGCACCACCGAAGGCCTGGACTGGGTCGGCTGCCGGCACGAGGAGGCCGCGGCGTTCGCGGCCGGCGCCCAGTCCCAGCTGTCCGGCAGCCTGGGCGTGTGCATGGGGACCGTCGGCCCCGGCTCCGTGCACCTTCTCAACGGACTGTACGACGCGGCCAAGAGCCGCACCCCGGTACTGGCCATCGCCGGCCAGGTTCCGCGTTCCGAGCTGGGCAGCGACTACTTCCAGGAGGTCGACAACGACCTGCTGTTCCGGGACGTCGCGGTCTTCCGGGCCACCGTGACCTCGCCGGACCAGCTGCCCAGGATGCTGGAGACCGCCGTCCGGAGCGCGGTCGGCGAGCGCGGTGTCGCCGTCCTCACCGTCCCCGGGGACCTCGGCGACCGTGAGTTGACCGACGACCGCCCCGCCCGCTTCCCGCGCGTGCGGCCCGTCACCCGGGCCGATGACGCGGGCATCCGCGAGGCCGCCGACCTCGTCAACGCCGCGGAGCGGATCACCCTCCTGGTCGGCCGGGGGGCCCGGGACGCCCGCCAGGAGGTGCTGGAACTCGCCGGGCGGCTGTCCGCCCCGATGGTCCTCACCCTGAAGGCCAAGGAGGGCTTCGAGGGGGAGAACCCGTACCAGATCGGCCAGACCGGCCTGATCGGCAATCCCGCCGCCGCCCAGGCGCTCGACGCCTGCGACACCCTGATCATGCTCGGTACCGACTTCCCCTACCGGGACTGGTACCCCGCCGACTGCAAGGTCGTCCAGATCGACCTCCTGGAGCGCAACCTCGGCCGCCGCACCCCGGTCGACGTGGGACTGGCCGGCGACACCGGTGCCACCCTCCGCGCGCTCCTGCCGCTCCTGCGGCCCGCCGGGGGCGACGCCCACCTCAAGGAGGCCCGCGAACGCTTCGAGCAGTGGACCGAAGGACAGCGGCACCTGGCGGACCCCCGGCACGACCACCGACTGCTCGGACGGCTGCGCAGCGCGCTGGACAACCGCGACCACGACGTCCGGCCGGAGGCGTTGGCCGCCGCGGTCGACGCCTGCGCGAGCGACGACGCGATCTTCACCTCCGACACCGGCATGGCGACGGTCTGGCTGTCCCGGTTCGTGACCATGCGCGGCCGCCGTCGCCTGCTCGGGTCCTACAACCTGGGTTCGATGGCCAACGCCATGCCCCAGGCCATCGGCGCCCAGCTCTGGGCCCCCGACCGGCAGGTCGTGGCCTTCTGCGGTGACGGGGGGCTGAGCATGCTCCTCGGCGACCTGATGACGATCAGGACCCACCGGCTGCCGGTCAAGCTCATCGTGTTCGACAACCGCCGCCTCGGCATGGTGAAGCTCGAACAGGAACAGGCCGGACTGCCGGAGTTCGGCACCGAGCTGGACAACCCGGACTTCGCCGCCGTCGCGACCGCCCTCGGCCTGACCGGTATCCGGGTCACCCGTCCCTCGGAGCTGTCCGACGCGGTCCGCCGGGCCTTCGACACACCCGGACCGGTGCTCCTGGACGTCCTGACCAACCCGCAGGAACTCGCCGTTCCGGGCAAGCCGACCGTCGAGCAGGGTTGGGGATTCGCGATCGCCAAGATCAAGGAGACGCTCCGGAGCCACGACGGCTGACCGGGACCCGCCGGGGTTCAGGGCGGGTCACCGGCCGACGTCATCGGCCCCGCCCGGCGATCGCGGGTCTTCGCCGGGCGGGGCCGGGCGTGCTCCGGTCAGGGCGGCGACGGCCGCTTCGACCCGCTGGTGGTGCGTCACCAGGCCGTCCACGCCGGTCAGGGTGAACAGCATCCGCAGGTGGGCGGGTGTGCCGACCAGCGGGAGCCGGGTTCCGGGGGGACGGGGGCGGCGGGAGGCGAGGACGAGCTCGGAGACCCCGATCGAATCGCAGAACTCCAGCCCGGAGATGTCCAGGACCACCGGTACCCCGGTCGGGACCCCTTCGAGGGCCCGGTGGAGGCGTGGCGCGGTGTGGTAGTCGAGCTCCCCGGCGAGCACGACGACGGCCGCACCCGCCGGATGGGTGCTGACGACGATGGTGAGGGTGAAGGCGGGCACCACGTGGCTCCGGGGAGGTCGGTCAGTCGAGGCGGGCGAGCAGGAGGGCGACGTCGTCGGTCTGGGCTCTCGCGAACGTGGTGAGCAGCAGGTCGCCGGTCGCGTCCAGGTCGGCGGGGGCCCGGCAGAAGGTGTCCCGGAGACCCTCCAGGCTGACTTCCAGGTCCTCGCCCGGTACCTCCACCAGGCCGTCGGTGACCAGCAGCAGGGTGCTGCCGGGAGGCACGTCGTAGGTGCGGACGGGCGGCTGCGGCAGGTCGAGCCCGAGCAGGATGCCGTGCTCGGTGAGGTAGCCGGCCGAGCCGTCGGGCAGTCGCAGCAGCGGCGGCAGGTGGCCCGCGTTGGCGAGGTGGAGCCGGCGGCGGCCCGGTTCGATGAGCACCAGGCAGACCGTGGCGGTGACGCCCGGGCGCAGCCGGACGAGCAGTGTGTCCAACCGGCGCAGCAGGGCCTGCGGGTCGTGCCCCTCGATCGCGTAGGCGCGCAGGGCGTGCCGGAGCTCGCCCATCACCATGGCGGCTTCGAGGGAGTGCCCGGCGACGTCGCCGATGGCCAGGAGCAGACCGGCCGGGGTGTCGATCGCCTCGTAGAAGTCGCCGCCGATCTCGCTGCGGTCCGAGGCGGGCTCGTACCGGACGGCGAGGTCGACGCCGGCGACGGTGGGGAGCCGGCTGGGCAGGAAGCTCCGTTGGAGGGTCAGGGCGAGAGCGTGCTCCTCGGCCTGGCTGCGCAGTGCTTCGAGGGCGAGCGCGGTGGCCTGGGTCAGCTGGGACAGCAGCCGGCGTTCGTCCAGTCCTGCGACGGCCCGGGCTTCGACGGCCAGGGCCACCAGGGGGCGGCCGGGCTTGGTCCGGGCGACGACCAGGGCGACCGGACCGTCCTGCGGCGCACCCGGCGAGCCGGCGCTCTCCGCCAGCGCGGCCCGCCACTCGGCGGCGCCGAGCTCGGCGATGGCGGTTCCGGTGGTGTCCCCCAGGGTGTGGTGGGCGATCGTGTCCAGCAGGGCAGGCCGCGCGGTGAGCAGGCGGATCCCGTGGTTGTCGGCCGCCACCGGCCGGTCGGTCGCCCCGGGCGCCGCGCCGCCCGGGGAGCACTCGGCGAGGTGGACCGACTCGGCGTGGGGGCCGAGCGCGATGGCGGTCGCGCAGCCGGCGCCGAGGTCGGCCGCGCCCAGCGCGGCGGCCGTCACCAGGGCGTTGGCGTCGGCCGCGCCGTAGAGCGCCAGGGTGCTGCGGTGCAGCGCGGCGACCCGCCCGGCCAGCAGTTCCGCCCTGCGGCGTGCCCGGGAGTAGCGCAGCACGGCGCTGACGGTGGCCTGGAGTTCGGCGGGGTCGATGGGCTCGGTGAGGTAGGCGTCGGCGCCCCGGTGCAGTCCCTGGGTGCGGTCGCTCGCCTCGATGGCGGTGGCCGAGATGTGGATGACGGGGAGGTCGGCCGTGCGGGGCCGCTCCTTGATCCGCTCGCACACCTCGAAGCCCGTCATGTCGGGCAGCTTGACGTCCACCACGGCCAGTTCGGGCAGTTCCCGCTCGGGGGCGTCCGCGAGCATGGCCAGCGCCTGGCCGCCGTCGACGGCTTCGACGACGGTGTGTCCGTTGCGGCGCAGCCAGCTGCCCACGACGTAGCGGGTGGCGGGGTTGTCGTCGAGGACCAGGATCGTGGCCGGCCCGGCGTCGGGAACGGCGGTACCGGTCATGGGTGCTCCTCCGGCTGGGCGGGCGGGCCCGGCGGCCGCCGACTGGGCGCGCTGGTCTCCGGCACGGCGGCGCGCGCGGCCCCGCCGTGCAGGGCGCGCCCCAGCCGGTCGCCGGTCAGGTCCGACTTGTGCAGGATCGCTCGGGCCCTGGTCAGGCGGTCGTGGTCGAGGGAGGTGAGCAGGGCGGAGGTGAGGACCACGACCGGCAGACGGCTGACGGCCGGGTCGGCCTTCAGCTGCGCCAGCACCCGGTAGCCGTCGAGGTCCTTCATGTGGAGGTCGAGGAAGACGCCGTCCGGCTGTTCGCGCCGGATCACGGAGAGTGCCTCGGCACTGTCCGCGACCTCCACGACGTGCTCGGCGACCTCGTGCAGCAGGGGTTTCAGCACAGCACGGAACGCCGGGTCGTCGTCCACCACGACGACCCGCGCCGCCCGGGGCGCCGGTCCGCCGCCCTGATCGGGCGACAGCGGGAGCCGCACCGTGATCGTGGTGCCCACGCCCTCGGTACTGCTCAGGTGCAACTCGCCGCCGAGGAGTTCGGCCAGTCGCCGGGCGTACGGCAGGCCGAGGCCGGTGCCGTGCCGCCCCCGCTGGTGCGGGCCGCGGACTTGGTAGAACTCCTCGAACACGCGGCTCTGCTGATCAACCGGGATCCCGATCCCGGTGTCGGCCACGGTCAGGACGAGCTGCTCCGGTCCGAGCGGTCCGGTCCCGTCGAAGCGGGCGTCGAGGTTCACCGACCCCGTCTCGGTGAACTTCAGGGCGTTGGACAGCAGGTTGCGCAGGATCCGGGTGAGCATCGTCTCGTCGCCGAGGACCGGCCGCGGGTCCTGCGGTGCGGTGATGGCCAGTTCGACGTCCGGGCCGGCCAGGCCGCGCAGTGTGCCCTCCAGCTGGGTCAGTACGGCCCGCAGGTCCAGCTGCGCCCAGGTGGGTTCGAGGTTCCCGGATTCGGCCTTGGCCACGTCCAGGAGTTCGTCGACGAGGGCGAGCAGGGTGCGGCCGGAGTCGGCGATCAGCGAGAGCTGCTGCCCGCGTTCGGCCTCCGGGCACCCGGTGTCGGCCAGCAGCAGCTCCGCCAGCCCCACGACCGCGTTGACGGGCGTGCGCAGCTCGTGGCTGACATTGGCCCAGAACCGGGTCTTGGCCTCACTGGCCTCGCGCAACTGCCGCGATTTCTCGTCCAGTTCGGCGTAGAGCGCGACCACGCCGCGATTCGTCTCCTCGAGCTCCTTGGAGAGTTCGGCGTAGAGGGCGACGACCCCGCGGTTCGTCTCGGCCAGCTCCTCGTTGAGGCGTTTGAGCTCCTCGCGCTGCGCCCGGGTCTGTTCCAGCGCGGCTATCAGGTCGTGGGCCTGCGCCCGGGAGTCGTCCAGGTCGCTCTCGCCGCCGTGGCTGTCCAGCAGCCACCGTGCCCGCTGTACGGCGACGAGTTGGTCGCCCGCCAGGTGCGGGAGCTGCTGCTCCAGGCTCACCCAGCCGCCCGCGCCGCCGGGGCCGATCCTGGTCGTGAGCAGCCGGCCGCAGGCGCCGACGGTCTCGTCCGAGGGCACCCGGGCACCCTGCCACTCCAGGGTGACGTGCAGGCCGGGGAGAGGCGCTAGGTGGAGGTCGAAGCGGGCGGTGAGCAGCTCACTGCCGAGCAGATCGCGGCAGAGCTCGCTCAGGGCGGTCGCCAGGCGCACGGCGTCCTGGTCGTCGGACCCGAGCAGCTCCGCGACGGTCTTGCCGACCCGGCGCAGGACGAAGCCGTCCCTGGCCGAGACGACCGGTACCGTGCCGAGCCGGAGTGCGGAGGGTTCCACCGGGGCGTTCACCACAGTCCCTTCGCCACCAGGACGCCGGCGTCGTCCCGGCGCACGCCGGCCTCGCGCAGCAGCAGCGCCGCGGCCGTGGCCGGCAGGTGGGAGAACGCGCCGCCCAGCTCGGAGGGCCGCCAGCGGTCGGTCAGCCCGTCGGAGTGCATGACCACCGCGCTGTGGTCTGCCAGTCGGTGGCTGATGGTGCGCAGCACGGGCAACTGGTGGCCGACGATCCCGGGAGCCGACGGGAGCGAGCGGCGCGTCCCGGTCGCCGGGTCGACGACGAAGGTGCTGATGTTGCCGACACCGCTGAAGCTGACCCGGTGCTCGGCCGGCTCGACCAGGGCGACCGCCACCGCGCCGCCGCGCCCGGAGCGCAGGGCGCGGTGGATGTCGGCCAGCACCCCGTCCGGCGTCCGGGCCGCGCTCCGGCGGAAGGCGGCCACGGCGTCCAGGGCGGCCTTGGCGGCGAGCGGCCCGTGCCCGAGACCGTCGCAGAACATGGTCAGGAACGCCCGGTCCGCGGGCCCGGTGGCGCGCTCCGCGGCAGCGGCGGTCGGTGCGGCGGGCCGGAGCGCGGCGCGCGTCGCGGACGCGTGCTCCGCCCGGTCGGCCGGGCGCGACGGCCGGGTGCCGGTGAGCACCGACCAGTCCAGCACCGTGCGGTGGGCGGCCGGCCGGGTGGCCGGCTCGACCGCCCCGGCTTCCGGCGCCGGGCGCACGGCGTCGACCGGGCGGGCGGCCCAGGCGTCCCCGCAGTGGTCCTGACCGCTCATCGGCCGGGTGATGCCCGTCACCACCGGCTCCGGGCAGGCCGCCGCCCGCCGCCCGCCCGCCGTGCGGTTCCAGAACCGTGCCGTCAGCACGGTGCCCGCTCCGGGCAGTGAGTGCAGGTCGAAGGTGTCGGCCAGGCGGGAGATGGCGCCCAGCCCGATTCCGAGCGTCCCGCGCGAGGAGACGCCGTCGGTGAGCGACCGGTGGACATCGGCCATGCCAGGCCCGCTGTCCATGGTGACGCACTCCAGTGCGGCCTCGGAGTCCGTGCGGACCACCCGGAGCAGCAGCGACCCCTCCCGGGCGTGCCGGCGCAGGTTGGTCGCCGCCTCGCTGACCGCCAGACCCACCTCGCCGACCCGCTCGGGCAGCAGCCCCGCCCGGTGGCCGATGCTGCGGGCCGCGCTCCGGGCGGCGGCCGGCAGCGATTCGGTGTCCCGGAACCAGACCGCGTCCTCGCACTCCAGCAGGGGGACGGTCAGCGTGCCCATTTGGTCACCGACACCTTCGTGCCCACCGCGACCACGCTCTCCAGGGCGAAGTCGTCCACCAGCCGGCGCGCACCGCTCAGCCCGAGCCCGAGTCCACCGCCGGAGGTCCAGCCGTCGGTCAGGGCCAGGTCGAGGTCGGGGATGCCGGGGCCGCTGTCCTCGAACACCGCGCGCACGCCCCGCCGCCCGTCCCGGTGGATCGCGCCGCAGCGCATCGCGCCGCCGCCCCCGTAGACCAGGGTGTTGCGGGCGAGTTCACTGGCGGCGGTGACCAGCTTGGTCTGGTCCACGAGGGAGAGTCCGCACTGCTGGGCCAGGTTGCGCACGAGCTGCCTGGCTCGTACGACGTCGTCGTTGGACACGATCGGTACCGTCTGCTCCGTTCCTTCGCCCGACCCGGTCATGGGCGCTCCGCACGGGAAGTGCGGTCGCGCTCCAGCAGGGCGAGGCCCTTCTCCAGGGTCAGTGCGGTGCGCACACCGCCCAACGACAGGCCCAGTTCGACCAGGGTGATCGCGACCGCCGGCCGCATGCCCACGACGACGGTCTCGGCGTCGAGCAGCTTCGAGATCGCGGCGGCGCCGGCCAGCATCCGCCCGACGAAGGAGTCGACGATCTCCAGCGCGGTGATGTCGATGACCACGCCGATCGCTCCGGTCGCGACGATCCGCTGGGCCAGGTCGTCCTGCAGGTCCAGTACGGTCTGGTCCTCCAGGTCGATCTGGATCGACACCAGCAGGACCCGGCCGAGCTTGAGGATGGGTACGCGGTCGGTCACTTGTGGCCGCCCGCGGCGCTCTGCTCGGCACCGATGCGCTGCAGCACGTACCGCAGTGCGTCGGCCAGGGTCGCCTTGGTGACGATGTCCCCGAACTGGACGCCGAGGGCCACCAGGGTCTGGGCGATCTGCGGCCGGATGCCGGAGATGGTGCACTCCGCGCCCATCAGCCGGGCGGCCACGACCGTCTTCAGCAGGTGCTGCGCGACCTCGGTGTCCACCGCGGGCACGCCCGTGATGTCGATGATCGCCTGCTCGGACTCGGAGTCGACCAGGCTCTGGAGCAGCTTCTCCATGACGATCTGGGTCCGTGCCGAGTCGAGCGTGCCGACGAGTGGAACCGCGACCACACCCTCCCACAACTTGACGACGGGAGTGGAGAGTTCGAGCAGCTGCTCGGCCTGGGCGCTGATGATCTCCTCACGCGTCCGGGCGTACGCCTCGATCGTGAAGAGCCCGAGCCCGTCGAGCAGGCGGGACAGCTGGAGGTAGGCGGTGATGTCCTCGGCCGAGCTGGACGTGGTGGGCTCCAGCACGTCCTTGCAGGAGAACACGCTGGCGGCGGTCTCGGTGGGGGTGAAGCCGTGCTGCGCCCGGCTGCGCGAGAGCTCCACCAGCAGGGCCCGGACCTCCGAGTGCTCCTCCGCCCGCCAGTCCAGGCCGCCCTGGCGGAGGCCGTGCGCCAGAGCCTGGTAGAGGTCGGTCAGCTCCCGTTCGATCTCCGCCCGGCTGATCCGGCCGCGCAGGTTCCCGGAGACTTCCTCCACCCACTTGTCCAAGACCGCCGCGTCCCGCGTCAAGAGCTCCACGAGCCGCTCGGCCGATTCCACTGCCGCCATCAGGCGCACTCCTCCACTACCGCCGAATCGGCTCCCGGAGAGCCCGGGAGCCGGGAGACCGCCCGGGCGCACCGCGGCGGGACGACCGGGCGGTCTCCCGGCCGACCGGTCACCCGGTGCCGATCGGGACCCGTCTGCCCCGGAATCCGGATTCCACTCAGCCGAATCCGATTCCCGGGAACACCCGGGGTGCGGAGGCGGGCTCCGTCAGCCCTGATCGGACCGCCGGGCCGGTACCCGCGCGCCCGGACCGCCGCCGTGGGGTCCGCGGAATCCGACGCGGATCCTCGTGCCGGCCGTGTACGCGGCCGCCGTCGCGTAGGCCGTGTAGGCGCGTCGGTCGGCACCGGTCAGGTCGGCGTCGTGGACGAACGGGCTGGCGAGTCCGCGGGGCCACAGCCGCAGGTGCCGGACGGCGGTGACCTCCGCGCAGGCGACCAGGGCGAGCGCCGCCAGGTAGAGCCAGGCCATCAACCCCAACACGATGCCGAACAGGCCGTACGTCGCGGTGGCTCCCCGAAGCACGTGCCCGACGTAGTACGTCCCCGCCGACAGCAGGAGCTGCCAGACGAGCGCGGCTCCGAGCGCCTCGGGCCACAGGCGGCGCACCGGCGGACCGTCACCGATCAGGAGTTTGAAGGCGAGCAGCAGTAGCCCGCTGTCGACCAGGACGGCCAGCGGTCCGGCCCCGGCCCGGACGAGCGAGTCGAGCGGTGCCGGGCCGACGTCCGCCGTGGCGGCGATGGTGGCCAGGGCGCCGGAGACGGCGACCGCGGCGGCCAGCAGCCCCAGCAGCGGAAGGCCCCGGAGCCTGGCGGCGACGGCGTTGCGGCGCCGGTGCCGGGGCACGGCCCAGACCGTGTCGAAGGCGTTCTGGATGGCCTGGGCCACGCCGGAGGCGCCGTAGAGGCTGCCGGCGATCCCGATGCCGAGGGCGGGTCCGTTGCCCTGGAGGGAGTGGATGTTGGTCGCGATCTGATCGCCGATCACGGGGAACCGGCCCAGCGCGGAGTGCAGGATCTGCTGCTGGAGCTGCGGGTCGCCGTGCAGGGCGAAGCCGAGTGCGGTGACCAGGAGCAGCAGCACGGGGAAGACCGAGAGGAAGCCGTAGTAGGTGATCAGTGCGGCGAGGTAGGCGCCCTGGTCGTCGACGAACTTGTAGATGACCGCCAGTACGGCGCCAACGCGCCGGTGCCGGCGCTGGTAGTCGTCGAGCCGGTCCAGCAGTTCCACGGGCCGTGCCTCCTCGGATGTGCGGGGCCGCCCCGGGAGGGGCGGCCGGTGCACCGTCCAGGGGACGGCCGACGTTGCGGGGCGGGGCCCGGCGGGCGGAGCCGACCTGTCCCTTTCGGGTGACGGCACTCGTCTGCCCCGCTCCGGCCCGGGCATTCCCGCCTCCGTCGGGTCGCGGGCGCTCGGGCGTGCCGGTCCGCCGGGAGTGGCGCCTGCTCGGGCGGACGGTGCGGGCTGGTCAGCGGAGCAGGTAGTCGAAGGTGCCGGTGAGGTGCAGCAGCCGGTCCAGGAGTGCCGGGCGGGGGTCGATCCGCAGGCGCAGGCCGGCGGCGTCGGTGTGGCGGCGGATCTGGATCAGGGTGGACAGCCCCATGGAGTCGCACATGGTCATGGCGGTGCAGTCCAGCTGGAGCGTGCTCGCGCCCGGCCGCGCCGACAGCTCGGTCGTGACGGCCGAGAGGAGGGCGTCACAGGTCTCGTGGTCGAGGTCGGCCTCGACCACGACGGTGATCGTGTCGGGTCGCGGGGCCGGTCCGGGCGCGACGGGGTCTCGATCGGTGGGTGTGGTCATGCCGGGTTTCCGTGGTGCTGGTTCGGGACGTGGACCGTCGGTGGGAGCAGGGCCGCGACCGCGGTGCGCCCGTGGTCGAGCAGGGTGACGGAGCGGGGCAGGTCCCGCAGTTCGTGACGGAGGATCTCCAACGCCGGCAGCATCGAGGAGGCCGGGACGGCGCGGGAGCCGAGGACACCTGCGGTCCAGCTCAGGAAGCCGCAGAACAGGTCGGGGTCGTCGGTGTAGAGGCCGGCGGCCAGGAAGTCGACCACGTGCGCGATGTCCTCGGCAGTGTGCTGGAGCTGTGCCTCCGTGTAGGCCCTGACTGCGGGCACCTCCTTGAGCAGGCCGGAGACGACGGCGCCGACGAGGCGGGGCGCGCTCCGGCTCAGCAGGGTGTACTCCTGGTCGGCGAGGTGCGGGAGGTCGTCGATGGGCTGGTGCTCTGGCACCGGGGAGGCGAGTCCCCGGGCCAGCCGCTCGGCCGCGCCCCGGGCGCTCCGGGCCCAGGCGTCGGCTCCCAGCAGCCGGGCGTACCGGCCGTCCTGGCCGAACGCGGCCCCTCCTGCGAGCACCGGCACGCCCGCCGCCTGGGCGGCCGTGATCGTGGTGTGCGCGGCCGGCAGCCGGGGGGCGAGCGAGGCCGACAGGGCCAGCGCGTCGGGCGCGGTGCGGTGCAGCTCACTGATCAGGAGCGGAGTGGGGACCTGCGAGCCGAGGTAGTCGACCTGCCAGCCGCGCAGGACCAGGACCTGGGCCAGCAGCCGGGCCGGAAAGGCGTGCCACTCGCCGTCCACGCACGACACCGTCACCCTTCCGCGGGGGGTCCGCGGGACGCTGCCGCGCACCGCCGGGTGGGCGACGAGGGCGGTGACGACCCGGTCGTTGATCGCGGTGGCGGTGTGCTCCTGGGCCACGGTCAGCCGGTTGGCGGCCCACTCGGCGCCCACCCGGGCCTGGACGGGGGCGATCACGTCGAGGAGGACGGCCTCCGGCGCCACCCCGGCGCCCAGGGCGTCGAACGCGACGGCGCCGGCTGCCGCCTCGTCGCCGGCCGACACCGCGGCCCACAGACCATCGGCCCATGCCGCCGGGTCGTCCGTCCGCGGAGCCGGAACCTCCAGGTCGGGGGCCGTCACTGGTCCGGCTCCCCGGCAGCGCGCCCGGCACCGGCGGAGAGCCGGCTGCCCTGCGGCGCCGCGATCACGAGAACCGCCATGTCGTCGTGCCGGCTGCTGCCGACCCATTGGGAGGCGAGCATCAGGACCCGTTCGACGATCGCCTCGGCGGGCATCCGGGCGCATTCGCCGAGCACGCGCACCAGCCGTTCCTCCCCGAACATCACGTTCCCCAGCGGACCGCCCCGGGCTTCGGTGACCCCGTCGCTGTACAGGACGCAGGCCTCGCCGGGAGCCAGGACGACGGTGTCGGACTCGATCCGAGTCTCCGGTAGGGCGCCCACCAGGCTGCCGGACGTACGGGCGGTCTCGACGCTCCCGTCCGCCCGGACGACCAGTGGAGCCGGATGGCCGGCCGCCGACAGCCGGACGGTGACCCGGTCCTCCTGCCGCCGCACCGATGCCAGCACCATGGTGGCGAAGCGCGTGTGCTGCGAGGTGAGCAGCGCGCGGTTCAGCAGGGTCAGCAGCCTGGGGTGGTCGTCCGCGAGCGGCAGCAGCGCGTGCAGGGTGTTGCGGATCTTCCCGGTCAGTACGGCGGCCGCCAGCCCCTTCCCGCAGACGTCGCCGAGTACCGCCAGGGTCTCGCCGTCCGGGTCCGTCGCGGGGTGGACGTCGTAGAAGTCGCCCCCGATCCGGTCCCGGTCGACCGAGGCCCGGTAGCCGGCGGCGTAGTCGGTCCCCGCCACGTGTTCCAGCCGCGGCGGCAGCAGTTCACGCATCAGCAGGTCCGTGACGGCGGCCTGCTCCGAGTACATCACCGCAGCCGAGACCGCCGCGCCCGCGCGGGCGGCGAACAGCCGGGCGAAGACCTCCTCCGAGGGCGAGAAGGCGCCGTGGCCCGCGCCGCGCAGCAGCACCAGCGCCCCGGCGGGAACACCGTGGCCCGGCAGCGGGGTGACGGACACCGCGCCGACGGCGGTCATGCCTTCGGGAACGAGCCACTGGGGCGCCGAGGAGGGGTCGATCCAGCGCGAGGGCACGGGCGGGAAGCCCCGCAGGGCCTCCGCCAGGCCGGGTACGGCGGAGGCGTCCGCCCGGGCCCGGCCGTGCACCGGCGGCTCGCCCCGGACGCAGGACACGAAGCGCAACAGCCTGCCGCTGGTGGGGGAGACGACCACCGCGGCGTCCGCCAGGTGGACCGCGGCCTGCTGGGCGGTGGTCTCCAGACACCGTTCGACGTTGAGCGAGGCGAGCAGCTGGCCCGAGAGGTGGGCCAGCAGTTCCCAGCGGTCGCGTTCGAGGGCCGCGGCCAGACTGCGGTCGGCCCCGTCCACCAGCCACCACACGACGCTTCCGTCGGCCTGGACCGAGGGATGGGCCTCGACCTCGCCGCCGGCCAGGACCCCGCGGACGGCCGGCGAGGAGCCCCGGGCGGAGCGCCCGGGATCGCCGGGGCCCTCCCCGGACATCCGCAGGTGGGCTTCGAGCAGCCACGGTGCGACCGCGGCGCCCCGGGCTGCGGAACGGCCGCCGAGCAGCTCCCGGGCGGTGCCGCTGGCATGGACCACGGTCCCGTCGGCGGCGAGGAGCAGCACCGGGTGGGGGGCGTCCGCGAGGAAGGCCAGACCGGGGTGGGTCGGCGTGGGTGGATCGTCCGTCGGAAGGATTGGCATCTCGTCCGGCCCTGCTGGACCATCACCTCACTCTGTTCGTGCAGCGGCTGCGACCGGTGCGCGCTGGCCCGAAGGACTCGGTCGGCCGGCCGCGGAACCGCACGAAGTCGACGGTGCGCTGGATGAGGGTCCATGGTAGCGGCCTCGATCCGCCCCCGGGCCGACCCGATCGGCCGCGCGCGGATGCCGTAGCATCCCGCTGTGACGGAGAACGACGAGGTGGTCGTCCACGGGGCCCACTGGCCGGGCCATCGACTGGTGGCAGCCGAGGGCGAGCTCGAGTGGGAGAGCGCCCAGGCCTTCGCCGAGCAGGTCGACCGCGCCGTCGAGGGGTTCTCGGGCCTGCTGGTCGCGGACCTGTCGCGGGTGGAGTTCGCCGATTCCTCCGCACTCCACACCCTCTTCGAGGCCCACCGGAGCCTTGCTGCCGGAGGCGGGCGGCTGGTGATCGCCGGCCCGCTGGATCCGCTGGTGCGGCGCCTCTTCGAAGTCTCCTCGACCACCGGGTACTTCGCGTTCGCGGAAACCGTGGCCGAGGCCGTCGGTGGACCGGAGCCCACCGAGCCCCGTGCGGGTGGGGCCGGGTGACTCCGGGACCGGAGCGGTGCGGAGTGATGCACGGCTCACCGGGCATGCGAAGGTTGACATCCCGCACCGTTCGCACTCCGAACCTTCCCTGCGGCTTCACCCCGTCAGAGGTCCTCGTATGCCGGAACCGCTCCTCCCGCCCGACAGCACGGCGGGCCCCGCAGTACTGCGCACAGGACCCCCGGCGGACGAGCAGGGGGTCCAGGTGCACCGCGCGGCAGTCGGCGGAGGCCTGCCGGTGGCCACCGCGGCGGATGCCCGGTCGGTCATCACGTCCTTGCTCAGCGCCGTACCCGGTGACACGAGCGCGGCGCGGCGGGACGCCCACCTGGCCGTGACCGAACTGCTCACGAACGCCCTACGGCACGGGGGCGGGCTGACCGGCTTCCGCGCTCGGCTGGACGTGAAGCCGCCGGTGCTGCGCATCGAGGTGGAGGACCGCTCGGACGAACTGCCCCGGGCCCCGGAGCGGGAGGGGCCGGGCCCAGACCGGCTCGGCGGCCGCGGGTGGGTGATCGTCCGGCGACTGGCGGCCAGCTGTAAGGTCGAGCGGTTCCCCGGGGGAGGAAAGCGCATCACCATCACGATCCCCGTCCGCTGAGGGCCCGCCGCCGAACCGGCGGGGGGCGTAACGCCGGACGTCGGTCGGCCCGCGACATGGCATGCTCCTCGCATGACGGACCACGACCGACCAGCACCGCCCGGTTCGAGCGCTGACAGCAGTGCGACGCCGGGTGGTCATCCGCAGGAGAGCGCGATCCAGGACGTGCTGGACGCCTCCTTCGGGTCGATGGTCCTGCTCACGCCGGTGCTGGGGACGCACCGGGAGGTGGTGGACTTCCGCTTCACCGCGAGTTCTCCCCAGGCGGTCGACATCGCCGGGCGCCGCGGCCCGGAGCTGCTGGGACGGAGCGTCCTGGAGATGTATCCCGGGGTCGCCGGCAGCGACCTCTGGCGCGGCTACCTCGACGCCCACGCGACCGGCGTCCGCTGGGAGGGCGAGCTGAACTACGAGGAGGTCGCGGCCGGCATCCCCCGGTCCTCCCGCTACAAGGTGCGGGCGGTGCCCTGCCGGCAGGGACTGGTCGTCTCCTGGACCCGCCTGGACGCCCACGAGCGGAAGCGGCGCAGGCAGGCCCTGATGCGGCAGTTGGGCCGGACCGGCTGGATGGACCACGACCTGGTCCGCGGCGAGGTCAGTTGGTCGCAGGAGGTCTACGCGATCTTCGACCGGCCCCGGCAGCTGGGGCCGCTGGCCTTGTCGGACCTGCCCGCCCGGGCAGCGGAAGAGGACCGTGAGGTCCTGGCCGCAGAGGTCGGCCGGTTGATGGGCGGCGGCGGGCGGATCGACCGCACCGTGCGGATCGTGCTCGCCGGGGGAGAGGTGCGACACGTCCGGATCGTCGCCGAGGCCCAGATGGACGCGCACGGTGATCCGGTCGAACTCAACGGGCTGTTCCAGGACCTGACCGCGGACAGGCGCGCCGAGCAGGAACTGCTGGAGCACCAGCAGGCGGTGCTCGCCCACCAAGGACTGCTCGCGGCCGAACGGGACCTGGCCGCCCGGCTCCAGAACACGCTGCTGCCGCAGTCGCACCAGGTGCTCGAACTGGCGGGCCTGGTCGTCGACGTCGCCTACCGGCCTGTGCAGGAGGGGCTGAACGTCGGCGGCGACTGGTACAGCACGCTCGAACTGCCGGACGGCAGTGCGCTGCTGGTCGTCGGCGACGTCGCGGGCCACGGCCTCGACGCGGTGGCCACGATGGCCCTGCTGCGCTTCACGGCCAAGGGCATGGCCATCACGGGCACGCCGCTGCCGGAGATCCTCCACCGCCTCAACGCCCTGCTGCTGCACAACTACGACCGGCCGTTCAGCACCGCCACCATGATCATGGCCTGCTACCGGCCCGACACCTCGCGGTTCACCTGGGTGCAGGCCGGCCACCTGCCGCCGCTGCTCCTCCGGGACGGCGAGGCCCGCTTCCTGCCGGCTCCGGCGGGCATCCTGCTGGGAGCGACCGGCACCCCGCGCTACGAGGCGTCGTCGATCGAACTGCTGCCCGGCGACGAACTCCTGCTCTACACCGACGGGTTGATCGAGAGTCCGGGGGAACCCCTGGACGCGGCCATGGCGCGACTGGCCTCCGCGGCCCGGGGGCGTGGCGGCGGCGGGCCGTTCCTCGCCGGGCTGGTGCGGGAGTTGGTGGGGACGGCCGAGCGCCGCGACGACGTCTGCGCCCTGCACGTCCGTCGCTGACCGGACGGCAGCCTGTCCCGGCACGTCCGGCGTACACGGAATCTTCACGCCGGAGCCGGGCATGCTCCCGCCGCGAGCGGGTAGTCGCGCCGCCGGCTGTGCCGGAGTGATGGAGGAAGAGGACCGACATGGGTATCACCACTGAAGAGCTGCTCCAGGTGGAGACCGGCCTCGCGCCGGATGCCGCCGGCCCGCTCGTCGGCGCTTCCGGACGCGACGCCGCACCGGAACTCGCCGACGTGGAGGACCCGGGTGAGGTCGCTCCGGCGGACGCCCGGGAGCTGACCCGGGCCCTGCTGGCGCGGCTGGCCGCCCTGGAGGAGGGCACCAAGGAGTACTCGTACGTGCGGGGCACCCTGGTCGAGCTCAACATGTCGCTCGTGCGCTTCGTGCTGCGGCGGTTCGGCGTGAAGCGGGAGAACCAGGACGACCTGCTCCAGGTCGGTGCCATCGGCCTGATCAAGGCCATCGACCGCTTCGACCCCGAGCACGGGGTGGAGTTCAGCTCCTTCGCCATCCCGACGGTGCAGGGCGAGATCCGCCGCCACTTCCGCGACAACACCTGGACGGTGCACGTCCCCCGGCGGATGCAGGAGCTGCGCCTGGCCCTGGCCAAGGCCCAGGACGCGCTGTCCCAGCAGTTCGACCGGGCGCCCACGGTCGCGGAACTGGCCCGACACCTCGAACTGCCCGAACCGGAGATCGTCCAGGGCCTCGCCGCCGCCAACGCGCGTACGGCCGGTTCCCTGGACCTCTCGGTCGACTCGCAGCGGGACGGCAGCGCCATGTCCGTGGCCGACCGGCTGCTCGGCGTCGACGAGGACCACGCCGAGCGGGTGGCCGATCTGGTGGCGCTCAAGCCGTTGATCGCGGCCCTGCCGGCGCGGGAGCGGCTGATGCTGTCGATGCGGTTCACCGAGGACATGACGCAGAGCCAGATCGGGGAGCGGCTGGGACTGTCGCAGATGCACGTCTCCCGGCTGCTCAGCCGCACGCTCAAGACCCTGCGCGAGGGCCTGGCGGGCGACGGGGACCGAGCCAGGCGGGTCGGCCGCAGCAGTGGGCGGGCGTAGGGTGCGTAGGGGTTCGGTGGACGAAGGACGATGATGACGAACGAATCGGGAACCAGCAGCGTGCCGCGGGTCGAGGATCCGCCCGTGACCGGGCTGGAGGTCCGCCTCCACCGCACCGCGGGCGAGCTGTCCGTCTGCGCACTCGTCGGGGACCTGGACATCGAGTCCCGCGCCCCCGCGGGCTCCGCGATCGACGGACTGATAGCGGAGCGCCCCCCGTTGGTCGTTATCGACCTGGAGCGGGTCGGGTTCTGCGACTCCTCCGGCCTCAACCTGCTCCTGCGGGCCCGGATGAACGCCATCGCGGCAGGAGTCGACTTCAGGCTCGCCCACCCCTCGCCCGCGGTGGCGCGGGTCCTGGAGATCACCGGCACCGACTCCATCTTCTCGATCGACGCCGACGGTGAGAGCCTGCGCACCGCGTCCGGCCGATGAGGGACCGCGGGGCGGAGCCGGTGCACCGCGGGCCGGCGGCCGAGCCGTCGATCCACGTCCGAGTCCGAGTGAGCAGCGGGTCCGGCCGGACCGGTACCGCAGTGGAAGGGGGCAGCCGCCCATGACTGCCAACGGGGTGACCCTGGGCGACGGCAGAGCGGCCGTCGGGGCCGTACGACCGGCCGGCGGACAGCTCCGGCGGCTCGGACTGGCAGGGGTGGCCAAGCCCGTGGCCCGGTCCCGCTCCTTCACCGCGCGAGCGCTCGCCGACTGGTTCGGGCCCCTCGAACCGGTCGAACCCTTCGGGCCCGAGGCGTCGGCGCCGACGGGCCAGGACGTCGTCCTCCTGGTGGCCGAACTCGTCGCCAACGCCTTGATGCACGCGGGCGGTGCGCTGGAGCTCGCGCTGCACGCGCGTCCGGGCACGCTGCGGATCGAGGTCAGCGACGGCTCCCCCGTCCTGCCCGCTCTCCGCCTCCCGCACCTGCCCGGTACGCCCGGCGGCCACGGGCTGGTCATCGTCGAGCGCGCCTCCTGCCGGTGGGGCGCCGAGACCCACGAGCTGGGCAAGACCGTGTGGGCCGAGGTCCGGCTGTAGCGACCCCGCCGGAAAGCCCGCAGACGATTCCGCCGATGCCGACATTCAATCCCGGATCCAGGGCACCCGAGGAGCAGAGAGCCGACTGACGAGGAGTGGGACAGCATGGGTATCGGTGGCTGCATCGGATTGTTCGCCCTCGGCGCCATCATGGTCTTCGCGACGGACTGGCACCTGAACGGAATCAACGTGCACACGGTGGGCTGGATCCTGATGGCCGCCGGACTCCTGGGCATGATCACCTATGCGAACATCTACCGCCGGCGGCGCCTGGTCCGCCGGATCGGAGTGGACGAGCCGGTCGAGGAACGCCGCTACTACGAGTAGGCGTCGGGCCGGGGGAATCGCCCGCGGTCAGCGCGGCCTGTGCCGTCCGCGGGCACGACCGGGCGCCGTCGCCGGTCGGCTGCGGCTCAGTAGGCGAACGTGGCGCGAATGCGCTTGCCCCCGTTCGGCAGGGGCTCGATGCGGCAGGTGTGCGCGAGGATCTGCACGAGCGCCCAGCCGCGGCCTCCCGGTGCTTCGGGGGCCCGCTGGTCGAGCGGCTCACCCGTGGGGTGGCGTTCGTCGGCGTCCTCGACATCGACGACGAGCCGGCGGCGCTCGTGGTCGATGCGGGCGTGGAAGCCGGTCAGCCCGCCGGCGTGCCGGTGGGCGTTGACGACCAGTTCGGTGGCGGCGAGCTTGACGTCGGCGAGCAGGCGGTCGGTGTCGCCGTCCAGGGTTCGGACGAGCTCGGTGAGCAGGGCGCGGGCGTCGGCTGCGGTGACCACCCGCCGGGGTCGGTGACGGGTGCCGTCCGCGCCCGGTCCGTCGGGTGAGACCGTTCCGTCGGCGTGGGACATGATGCGGCCTCGTATCAGGGTCTTGTGCGCGGAGCGAGCAGAGGAAGGACGCTGTGGGGCGCTGTGCGAAGCGTGTGCCCGGAGAGTGGTGGTTGATGCCCGGACGGAGTGGTCACGTCGGGCCGGTGCCCGTGGTGGGCGGTCGGCGGAAGGCCGCGGCCATCCGCGCGGCCTCGCGCGGATCGGGTGCGAGGGTGAAGTGGCGGTCCGTCGCGGTGACCTCGAGCAGGCGGCTGACGGCGCTGGTCAGCGGCCCCACCAGGAGGAGCAGGCCGCCTTCGGACCGCATCCGCCGGTCGGCGAGGACCAGGAGGCGCAGCGCGAAGGAGTCGGCGAAGGTGACCTCGGCGAGTTCCACGGCGAGCACCGGCGGCCGCGCGGCGACCGCGGCGTCCAGCTGCTCGGAGAGCTCGGCCCCGCGGTCGTAGTCGAGTTCGCCGCTCAGCGCGAGCACGGCCATGCCCGGGGTGTTCCTGTGGTCCGTCACCCGGCCGATGCTATAGACCTCGGGGTGGCGGCCGGGAGGCGGGTCACCTGCCCGTAAGGTCGTCCACCGGTGCGTCGGCCGGCCCGGCCGACGCGGCACGATGACCCGGTCCAGTGCGGTCGGGTGTGCCCACGTCGACGGGGGAGGAACTCCGGTGCCAGGTGCAGTGCTGCCCCCGGCGGGAGGTGTGTTCGGCGCCGACCCGCTCGTCGGCGCCGACCTGGCCCGGGTCGACTGGGCGGCGACGCCGCTGGGAGAGCCGGAGCACTGGCCGCAGAGCCTGCGAACCGCCGTGCAGATCCTGCTCTCCTCCCGGTTCGCGATGTGGATGGCCTGGGGCCCGGAGCTGACGTTCTTCTGCAACGACGCCTACCGGCGCGACACCCTGGGGCAGCGGTACCCGTGGGCGCTCGGCCGGCCCTTCCCCACGGTGTGGCCGGAGGTCTGGGAGGATGTCCGCCTCCGGGTCGACAGCGTCCTGCACGACGGCGTGTCGACCTGGGACGAGGACCTGCTGCTGTTCCTCGAACGCTCCGGGTACCCGGAGGAGAGCTACCACACGTTCTCCTACAGCCCGTTGCGCGACGAGTCGGGCGCCGTGGCCGGCGTGCTGTGCGTGGTCAACGAGGAGACCCAGCGGGTGGTCGCCGAGCGGCGGATGGCCACCCTGCGCGACCTCGGCTCGGACCCCGGCGCGGTACGCACCGAGGGCGAGTTCCTGGCGTTCGCCGCGGAGCAACTCGCCCGCAACCCCTACTCGATGCCCTTCACGCTGACCTACCTGTTCGAGGAGGGCGGATCGGCGCGCCTGGCGGCCTCGTCCGGCATCGACGCCGCCCACCCCGCGGCCCCGGCGCGCCTTCCCGCCGACACGGAGGTGCCGTGGCCCGTGGCGGCGGCCCGCCAGGGACACAGCCGGGTGGTGGACCTGGACGCGGCACCGGTCTTCGACGGACTGCCGCACGGGATGTGGAGCGAGCCGCCGGCCCGGGCACTGGTGGTCCCGCTGACGCGCGCGGGGGAGAGCCCGGACGGTTTCCTCGTGTCCGGGCTGAACCGGTTCCGGCCGCTGGACGGTGACTACCGCGCCTTCCTCGGCCTCGTCGCGGGCCACCTGGCCGCCGGGATCGCCAGCGCCCGCGACCACGAGGCGCAGCGGCGGCGTGCCGAGGAACTCGCCGAACTGGACCGGGCGAAGACCGCGTTCTTCTCCAACGTCAGCCACGAGTTCCGCACCCCGCTGACCCTGATGACGGGTCCGGTCGGGGACCTCCGCCGACGGCTGGCCGACGCCGGAGAGGACGTCCGGGCCGATCTGGAGGCCGTCCACCGCAACGGCCTGCGGCTGGGCCGGCTCGTCAACGCCCTGCTCGACTTCTCCCGCATCGAGGCGGGACGGTTGCGGGCGGCTCCGGTGCCCGTCGACCTCTCGGCGGTCACCGCCGACCTGGCGTCCGTTTTCCGCTCCGCGATGGAGGCGGCGGGCCTGGCGTTCGAGGTCGACTGCCCGCCCCTGCCGGCCCCGGTCGCGCTCGACACGGGACTCTGGGAGCAGGTGGTGTTCAACCTGCTCAGCAACGCCCTCAAGTTCACACCCGAAGGCGCGGTGCGGGTGCGGGTACGCGCGGTGGACGGGCGCGCGGAACTGACGGTGCAGGACACCGGCACCGGCATCCCCGCCGCCCAGCTCCCGCACCTGTTCGAACGGTTCCACCGGGTGGACAATCCCCGGGCACGCTCGCAGGAGGGCAGCGGCATCGGCCTGGCCCTGGCCAGGGAACTGGTCGAACTGCACGGGGGCACTCTCACCGCCGTGTCGGTCGAGGACGAGGGCAGCAGCTTCACCGCGGCCCTGCCGCTCCGCCCCGGGGCGCGGCCGACGGAGCCCGCCAGCTCCGGTCCGCCGTCCCCGGGGGCGCAGTCCTACCTTCAGGAGGCCCTGGGCTGGCTCCAGGACGCCGAGGAGCCCGACGGCCGGTACGCCGACCCTTCCCGGGACGGCTCCCCCGCGACCGCCGCGGCCGCCACCCGCGTGCTGGTCGCCGACGACAACGCGGACATGCGCCGCTACCTCGCGCGCATCCTGCGCGGCGCCGGCCACTTGGTCACCGTGGTTGCCGACGGTCGGCGCGCACTCGCCGCGGCCCGGGCCCACCTCCCCGACCTGGTGGTCAGCGACGTGATGATGCCCGGTCTGGACGGACTCCACCTGGCCCAGGCCCTGCGGACCGACTCCCGCACCGCAGGGGTGCCCATCCTCCTCCTCTCCGCCAGGGCCGGACAGGAGGCCGCCGTCGAAGGACTGGCGGCGGGCGCGGACGACTACCTGGTCAAGCCCTTCGCCGCCGCCGAACTCCTCGCCCACGTACGCTCGATCGTCGACCTGTCCCGGGTCCGCAGCCGACACGCCCGCTGGCGCACCGCGCTGGTCGACTCCCTCCATGACGCCTTCTTCGTCTGCGACGGGGACGGCGCCGTCGTCGAGACCAACCCGGCCTTCGCCGCACTGCTCGGCCACGGCCCCGAACACCTCCCCAGCGCCCCGCCCCACCCGTGGTGGCCGGACGCCGACACCGAGCCCGACGCGCACCGGCGGACGGCGCGCGCCTTCGCCCGCCTCGTCTCCGGGGACGGCGGCCGTGCCACCCTGTCCGTGCGGCACGCCGACGGGAAGCGGCTGTGGGTGCAAGCGGCCTGCAACCGCGTCCAGGACCCCGACACGGGGACCACCGTCACCGTGGGAACCTTCCGCGACGTCACCGCCGAGTACCACGCGATCCGGCGCGAGGGTGCGGTCGCGGCCTTGGGCGAGATCGTCGCCGACGCGGTCGGCGTCGCCGGGGCCCTCGACGGAGCCGTGGCCGAACTGCGGGCCCTGTGGGACGCGGAACGGGTGCTCGCCGTACTGCTGCCCCGCGAAGCCGCACCGGTGCCGGTCGCCTGGGCCCCGGCCGCCCAGGAGGCGGCGGCCGTTCCCCGGCACCGCGATCTCGCGGCCGTGGCGGGAGCCCCGATGCTCGCGCCGATGGCAGTGCCGGGCGGGGCCGTGGTCCTGCTGGAGCACCCGGCCGGCCCGCTCGCCCTGCTGGTCGAGCTGGGCGGACGCCGGCCCTTCACCCGCGAGGACGAACTGCTCCTCACCCTGCTCGCCGGTCGTCTGGCCCAAGGGCTCGCCCGAGCCCACCGGATCGATCAGCAGCGCGAGACGGCCATCGCCCTGCAACGCGCCATCCTCGGCCCCGCCGATCTCCCGCAGGACTTCGCGGTCCGCTACGAACCGGCCACCCGCCCCCTGGAGGTGGGCGGCGACTGGTACGACACCGTCCCCCTGCGCGACGGCCGGATCGGCATCGTCGTCGGCGACTGCGTCGGCCGCGGGATCGAAGCCGCCACCGTCATGGGCCAGTTGCGCAGCGCGTGCCGTGCCCTGCTGCTCCAGGACCGCAGCCCGGCCCGCACCCTCGCCGCCCTCGACGAGTTCGCCGCCGGCGTCCCCGGGGCCCTGTGCACCACCGTCTTCTGCGCGGTCCTCGACCCGGTCACCGGTGTCCTTCGGTACTCGATCGCCGCTCACCCGCCCGGCATCGTCGCGCTGCCGGACGGCGGGACCGTCCTGCTCGACGACGGCCGGTCGCTGCCCCTCGCCGTGGCCCCCGACACGGTCAGGCCGGAGGCCGTCGCGGTGCTCCCGGCCGGCTCCGTCCTGCTGCTGGCCACCGACGGCTTGGCGGAACGCCGCGGGGTCCCGCTGCCCGAGAGCGTCGAGCACGCCGCCCGGGCCCTCGCCGAGAACGTCGGACTCCCGCTCGACCGGCTCGCCGACCGGCTGATGCAGACGCTGGCCCCACCCGGCGGTTACGAGGACGATGTCGCGCTGCTGCTGTACCACCACGGCGTCGCCCCGGCCGAAGGGCCACCGGACGGTGGCGATCCGATCGGGCAGCAGCCCTGGTGACGTGCCGTGGCATCCACGACGCCGCGCCGCGGGACGACGGCGCGCGACGACCGCTCGGGGCTGCACCCGGCCCCGTCGCCCCGACCTCCGGCTCCCGTACGGCCCCCGGTACCGGGTGTGCAGCAGCCCTCGGCGTTCCGGGCGGGCGTCGTGCCGGGAGCGAGGAGGCGGAACGGCCGTCCGACGACGGCCCGGTGGTGCATGAAGTGGTGGCACGGGGGTAGCCGGAGGTGTGTGGACAGGCCGGCGGCGCGCAGGTTACCCCCCCGGACTCGGCGCGCCGCTCCTGTCCTCCGGCCGGTCTCGCTGCGGTGAGACCGGCCCCACTCCTCTCCCGGGTGGTCTTCGTCCGACGCTGCCGCCTCGGGCCGTGCGCCTCCCTGGTGTGTGCTTCGCGCACGTTCTCTCCTCGGTCCATTCCGAAGGTTCTGGGGCTGGGTCGGGCAGGTCGTCGCCCCCGGTGGGGACGGGCGGCCCTGACCCTGGCCCCACAAGTGGTGCGCGACCCTCACCCACCGGATTCCGGTCACCGCCGGCGGCGGCCGCACCACCGGCGACGTCCAGCTCGCCCACTGGATGGGCAGCCTGACTGGTTTCTTTCTTGATCATTTCAGGTAGGATCCCTGGCGCTGATGACTGGTCTTCGTCATCACCAGAGCCACCGGGGGATGGCCCCAGAAATGGATGTAGTCGCTATGAGAGCACGCGCACTGGCACGTGTCGCTGCGGGCGTGACGTTGTCACTGTCCGTGGTCGTCGGCCTCAGCGGAACGGCCGAGGCCTCCACCACCGCCCCTTACGTGCAGAAGGGGTCGCACGGACCCGCGGTTTCGTGTGTTCAGGCCTTCCTGAACGGTGTCGGCCTCGGCCACAGGATCGCCGTGGACGGCGACTTCGGGCCGGATACGGAGGGCATGGTCGAGGACTTCCAGCGCGCGTACGGCAACGGCCTCAGCAGGGACGGCATCGTCGGGCCCAAGACCGGTACCGCCCTGTGGAATTCGTACTGGCAGATCAATCCGCAGGGCGGCTTGCAGTACTGCTACGACTACATCCCGACGAACTCGTAGCCTCGCTGATGATGCCGGACGGCCCCGGCGCTCCTGCGCAGCGGAGATCCCGTTCCAGCACCGCACCCGCCAGAGCCCGACGTACCGCGCTCACGCCCCCGACGTCGACAACCCGGCGTCCGGCGCTGATGATCGGCCCTTCGGACCGTGAACCACTCCTTGCCCTCGGCGGAGCTGTACGCCAGGACGATGATGCCCGCGATCGATGCCGGCCAGCGAGATGATCGAGCCGCGGGAGAGCAGCTGGATCACCCCGGTGGCGATCGTGAGCCACTCGATCACCAGCACCGTCTTCCGGGTCCGCCGAGACCGTCGCGGCGATGTCCACCCCGGCGGCGGTCATGCTCAAGGAGAGCGTCAACCGCTCCTTCGAGACGACGCTCGCCGAGGGCGTCCGCTTCGAACGCCGGCTGTTCCACTCGGTGTTCGCCACGGCGGACCAGAAGGAGGGCATGGCCGCCTTCGCCGAGAAGCGGGCGCCGAAGTTCGAGCACCGCTGACGGTCCGCGCGTGCGCAGCCCCCTCGCCCGGGGCGGCGCACGCCGGTCAGCCCTCCGACCGCCGCAGCAGGTAGGTGTCCATGATCCAGCCCTTGCGCTCGCGTGCCGACTCGCGCAGCTCGCGGATCCGTGGGGCGGCTTCGGTCAACGGCCCGGCGACCAGGATCTCGTCGGGAGTGCCGAGGTAAGCGCCGTAGTGGATCTCCAGTCCCTGGGGGTCGAGGCCGGTGAAGGCGGCCCGGCCGTCGAGCATCACCACCACGTCGTCCACCCCCTCGGGGAACCCCTCGGCCAGGCGGCGGCCGGTGGTGATCTGCACCGGGCGGCCGACCCGGGTCAGGGTGGTGCGGTGGGCGGCGGCGAGCGCGGAGACACTGCTGATGCCTGGGACCACCTCGTAGTCGAACGCGACCGCGCCGCGGGCCCGTACGTCCTCCACCACCGCGATGACGCTGTCGTAGAGGCTCGGATCCCCCCAGACCAGGAAGGCACCCGTCTCGCCCTCGCCGAGGTGCTCGGCGGCCAGCCGCTCGACCAGGTCGGCGCGCCGGAGGCGCCAGTCGTCCACGGCGGCGGTGTACGCGGGCGTGGTGCGGTCCCGCTCCGCGTCCGGTGCCTCGACCACCCGGTGCCCGGGCCGGCCGTGCTCGGTCAGCATCCGGCGCCGCAGGTGGATCAGGTCCTGTCGTTCCTCGCTCTTGTCGAGGATGAAGAACACGTCCGTGCGACCGATCGCCCGGACCGCTTGCAGGGTGAGGTGGTCGGGGTCGCCCGCGCCGATGCCGATGACGAAGATGTGCCGCATGGGAGCCATTCTGCCGTCCCTGAGGACCTGGCCAGGACGGCGGGGAGAGGAGCGCGCGTCGCGACGGCGGGTGCCGGGCACCGTGGTGTCGCGCTCGAACCCTTGACCGGATCTTTTCCGTGTCGCCATGATGGGCCGTCAAGTTGTGACTCCGCCCTCGGGGGAAGTCCGGTTCGAGTCCGGCGCTGACCCGCAACGGTAGGCCTCCGACCCCGCGTCGGTGGCGAGCCCGAGTACCCGTCGGCGGAGGTGTGTCGTCCACTCCTCCCGTCGTGGTCTGCGGGCCGGAGCTCAGAGGGCTGCCCGGTGCGTTGCCGAGGCCCTCCGGGCGCCTGCGTGCGGGCCCGGAAAGGCCTCCATGCCCGCGCTCCGCCGCACCCTCGGTCTGCTCGCGATACCCGCCCTCGCCCTTGCCGCCGCGCTCCCGGCGGCCACCGCCGCGAGTGCCGCGCCCGCCGCCCCGACCTCGTCCGGGACGTTCCGCCCCGACGCCGCCGCGGGCGGCTGGCTGGCCCGCCAGCTCGTCGGCGGCGACCACTTCGAGTCCGTCTTCAACGGGACCGCCTACCCCGACCAGGGCCTGACCATCGACGCCGTGCTGGCCTTCGCGGCCTCGCGCAGCTCCGACGACGCCGCCGCGAAGGCCACCGCCTGGCTGGCGAAGCCCGAGGTCATCAGCGGCTACCTCGGCGATGGCACCACCGAGGCCTATGCGGGCGCGACCGCCAAGCTGCTGCTCGCCGTCGAGGTCCGCGGCGGGGACCCGACCGCCTTCGGCGGCGTCGACCTGCCGGCCCGGCTGCGCTCGCTGCAGACCGCCGGAGGCCGCTTCTCCGACCGCTCCCAGTGGGGCGACTACAGCAACGCCTTCGGCCAGTCCCTCGCCCTGATCGCCCTGCACCGCACGCCCGGTGACGCCCCGGCGGCGGCCGTCGACTTCCTGGCGAACAGCCAGTGCGCGGACGGCGGCTTCCCGGTCTCCTTCGGCCAGGCCGCCTGCACCAGCGACCCCGACGCCACCGCGCTCGCCGTCCAGGCCCTCGCCGCCACCGGTCGCGCCGCCAAGGCGAACACGGGACTCGGCTGGCTCACCGCCCACCAGAACGGCGACGGCGGGTTCGCGGCCGCCGGGGCGACCGCCTCCAACGCCAACACCACCGGCCTGGCCACCCAGGCGCTGTTCTCCGGCGGGCGCCTGGCCGCCGGCTTCAAGGGCTGGAGCCGGCTGGTCAAGTTCCAGCAGGACTGCTCCGCGGACCCGGCGGTCCGCGGCGCCGTCGCCTACGACGCGAGCGGTTTCAACGCGGGCAACGGAGCCCGGGCCACGGCACAGGCCGTCCTCGGCCTCGCGGGCACCCCGCTGGCCACGCTGTCCGCCGCCGGTGCACGCCCCGGCGCCCCGACCCTCGCCTGCCCGGCCACGGTTACGGACACGGCCACGGCCACGCCCACGGCCGTGCGCTGAACGAGCCTGACTCCAGGAGGATTTCACCGATGACCGACACCTTCACCGCGGTCCGCCCGGCCCGCCGTGCCCGCCCGGCCCGCCGTACGCTCGGGTCGATCGCCGCTGCGGCGGCCCTCACGGCCGGCCTGCTCGGCGTCTCCGCCGTCCAGGCCCCGCAGGCGCGGGCGGACGCCTGCACCGGCACCACCGGGGTCACCGTCGTGGTCGACTTCACCGCCGTCGGCGGCGGCGTCCAGACCGGCTGTGCGCCCGGCGACCCGGCCAGCGGCCTGGCCGCGCTGACCGGGGCCGGTTTCTCGTACTCCTTCCACCCGCGCTTCCCGGGCTTCGTCTGCACGATCAACGCCCTGCCGACGACCTGCACCAACCCGACCGGCAGCGCCTACTGGTCGTACTGGCACGCCCAGCACGGCGGCCCCTGGTCGTACAGCAACCTGGGCGCGGGCAGCTACAACCCGGCACCCGGCGACGTCGAGGGCTGGTCCTTCGGCGCCGGTGCCCAGCCGGGCATCACCGCGTCCTGAACCGCGTCCTGAACCGCGGACGCCGACCGGTGCCCCGGCTCCTCTCCCGGGAGGGGCCGGGGCACCGGTGACCCCCCCACCGCTGCGCGTCAGCCCCGGTGCCGCACCCGGGTCCTCCCGCTCGGCCACCGCTGACGCCTCATTGACTCTGCTTCGGTCAACGTGGTCTGATGAACCGATTTTTTGCCCTCGGCATTCAGGGGAAGCCGGTCCAACTCCGGCGCTGACCCGCAACCGTGGACCCACCTGAGGGTGGGTGAGCCGGAATGCCTGGACCGGGGGTGTGTTCACACAGCACTTGCGTCGTCGCGGACTACGACGTGGTCTCGACGGTCCCGTGTTCCCCGTGGGCGGCCGTCGGCTGCGCCGTTTCTCCCGTGTCGACCGACCAGGGAGTCGTCGTGAGGGTCAGCAGCAGTCGTACACGTCACAGAAACCGGGACCTCGCCTCGCTGGTGGTCGCCGGTGCCGTCGCGGTCGCCGCCTGCGGTACGGTCCTGCTGGGGCACCCCGAGAGCGCGGCAGCCCGGCCGACGATCCCGGCCCTGACCGGTGCCGACCTCACCACCGCTCGGCACGACGCGGACGGCCCCACCGCCACACCGACCCCGCCTGCCGGGAGGAAGCCGGACGCCGCCAAGGGGAGTGCCTACCTCACCGACCCGTCCCGCCTGACGGACGGTCACTACTACGAGGGGTTCCCGGCCTTCGCCGACTTCGGCCTGACCATCGACGGGGCCTACGCCCTCGCCGCGACCGGTACGGACGACGCCGCGCTGCGCAGGATCGTCGACTTCCTGGACCAGCAGGGCAAGGACGCGAGCGCGCGCACCGTCAACGACTGGACCGCCATCGGCACCGAGTACGCCGGCGGCGGGTCCATCGGCAAGGAGGCGCTGCTCGCCGAGGCGGTCGGCCGCAACCCGCGGAACTTCGGCGGCCACGACCTGATCGCCGCCCTCGCCGCGATGGTGTGCACCAAGGCCGACGCGAGCACGGGCTGCGACGCCCCGGGCAACTACACCTACGCCACCTCGGTCTTCTCCCAGGCGCTCGCCGTCATGGCCCAGCTCCGGGCCGGAGAGTCGACCGGTGCCGCTCCCGCGATCGGCTACCTGAGGAGCCTCCAGCACCCGGACGGGTCCTGGCCGAGCCTGATCCCGGCCGCCGGTGACGCGGATGTGGACAGCACGGCCATGGCCGTCATGGCCCTCGCCCTGGTCCCCGGGGACGAGGCCGCCCAGGCGGTCGAGAAGGGCCTCGGCTGGCTCGCCGCACGGCAGTTGCCCGACGGCGGCTTCCCCGGCGCGGCCGGCAACTCCACCAACTCGGCCGCGCTGGCCGTCCAGGGGATGACGCTGCGCAAGGCCGCCTACGGCGGACAGATCGCCAAGGCGCTCGACTTCCTCGCCGGGCAGCAGAATGGTGACGGCGGGTTCAACGTCGCCTCCACCGGGCAGCGGGGGTCGGACGTCCGGGCGTCCACGCAGGTGCTCGGCGGCGCCACCGGCATCTCCTTCGGCACGCTGTCCCGCGACCTCGGCGGCTCGCCGACGCCGACCGGGACGCCGTCCACCACGCCGTCCGGCACGCCGACCCCGACGAGTACGGTCACCCCGACGGGTACTCCCTCCACCACTCCGTCCGGTACGCCCACCCCGACCGGCACCTCCACCCCGACGACCACGTCCACCGGGACCCCGACGGGTTCGCCCACCACGACCGGGCCCGGCCCGACCACCGGCGCGCCGTCGTCCGGTGGCGTCGACGCCCCGACGGATGGCGGTGCCGAGGCGGCCGGAGGCGTCCCGGTGCAGACCGGTTCGGATCACCTCGCGAGCACCGGAACCCAGGCACTGGCGCTGACGGCGGCCGCCGGTGCGCTGACCGCGCTCGGTGCCGCTGCCGTCATCGTCGCCCGTCGCCGCCGGACGGCCGCCCCGGGGCGTCACCGGTGAGCCGGGGACTCGGGCAGCGGCTCGCCCGGCTGTCCGGGGCGGCGGCACTGACCTCGGCGCTGGCATTCGGCGGCCTCGCCGTGGGCGTGGTCCCGGCTGCCGCTGCGCCGTTGCCGATGGAGCAGTGCACTCCGACCTCCGGGGTCGTCCTCGCCGTGGACCTGAGCAAGTGGGGCGGCCCGCTGCTGCGCTCCTGCGGCTCCACGCCCACCACCGGCTACACCCTGCTGAACCAAGGGGGTTGGAAGACCACCGGCACCGGCCACGACGGCCCGGCCTTCATCTGCCGGATCGGCTACAGCGGTTACCAGGGCGGCAAGCAGTTCCCGACCCCGGACCAGGAGAAGTGCGTCCTGACACCTCCGGCCACCGCGTACTGGTCGTACTGGCACGCTGATCCGGGCCAGAACGAGTGGTCCTACAGCCAGCTCGGGGCGATGCTCTACCAGCCGAAGCCCGGCAGCGTCGACCTGTGGATCTACGGCGGCACCAACGTGGAGGGCACCGAGGGGCGTCCGACCTTCTCGCCGGACAGCGTCCGGGCCCACAACCCCAGTTCCGGCGGGCAGCCGGCCGACCCGGGCCAGGGCACGACGGGCGGCTCCGGCGGAGCGGCGAGCGGTTCCGGTACGACGGGCGGATCGGGCACGACGGGCGGCAGCGGTACGACGCGTGGCGGCGGCTCCGGCTCGACCGGGGGTGCCCCGGCCCCGGCCGCACCCCGGCCCGGCGGAACCCGTCCGCCGGCGCCCGCCGCGACCCCGGGAACGGGTACCGCGGCCACTCCTGCGGACGGCATCACCCCGCCGGGAGCGCCCGATCCCACGCCGGTACCGGCCGAAGTCTCCACCGCCCCGCCGACCGAGACCCCGAGTGACGGGCCGACACCGCAGACGGCCGTGGCCGCGGCCGGGGCGACGTCCGCGCCCGCCGTGCCCGGCGGGGTGGTGGACGCCAACCCGGTGGCCGACGCCCCGCACGACTCCGGTTCGATGGTGCCCGCTGCGCTCGGGGCGGTCCTCGTCGTGGCGCTGGGCGTGGCCACGGTGGTGGCCGCACGCCGTCGCCGCCGACGGGCCGAGTGATCCGGTGAGCGCGCAAGACACCTGCGGCCTCGGCTCCCCGCAGCGCAGCCCCGGGCGGGGCGCCGGGGGCCGGCGCGCCCCGCGCAACCTCCACCCGCTGGCCTGGTGGGCCTGGGCGCTCGCCCTGGCGACCGCGGCCAGCCGCACCACCAACCCCTTGCTGCTCCTGCTCGTCCTCGCCGTGCTCGGCTACGTGGTCACCGCCCGCCGCAGCGAGGCCCCGTGGGCCCGCGGGTTCACCTACTACCTGTGGCTGGCGCTGACGGTGGTGGCGATCCGGGTGGTCTTCCGATGCGTCTTCGCCACCGGTGTCACCCCGCACGACCACCTGCTCTTCTCCCTGCCGCACATCCCCACCCCCGACTGGTACGCGGGGATCCGGATCGGCGGCCCGGTCTCGCTGGAGGCCACGCTCTCCGCGGCCTTCGACGGGCTGCGGCTGGCCTGTCTGATCTGCTGCATCGGCGCCGCGAACACCCTCGCCAACCCCAAGCGGGCCCTGCGCGTCCTGCCCGGTGCCCTCTACGAGCTCGGCGTCGCCGTGACGGTGGCGCTCAGTGTCGCGCCCCAGCTGGTGCAGAGCGTCCAACGGGTCGCCCGGGCACGGCGGTTGCGTGCGGGGCGGCGCAAGGGCGTCCGTGCCCTGCGCAGCATCGTGGTGCCGGTCCTGGAGGACGCGCTGGAGCGTTCGCTGGGCCTCGCGGCCGCGATGGACTCGCGTGGCTACGGGCGTTCCGGCACCGCCTCGCGCCGGTCCCGCCGGCTCACCGGGGTGCTGATGCTGCTCGGCATGTGCGGCCTGTGCGCCGGGGTGTACGGACTGCTGGACGGGACGGCCCCGGCCGCGCTCGGCCTGCCCGCCTTCCTCGCGGGTGCCGTGCTCTGCGTGGCGGGTCTGCTGCTCGGCGGGCGCCGGGTGCGGCGCACCACCTACCGGCCGGACCGCTGGCGGGCCGCGGAGTGGGGCGTGGCCGGTTGCGGAGCGGCCGCCGCCGTGCTGCTGTCCGCCACCGTCGGCTACGACGCCACCGACCTCAACCCCTCCCTCTACCCGCTGACCTGGCCGACGCTGCCGCTCGTCCCGGTGCTCGCCCTGCTCCTGGCGGGCGCGGCCGGGATCGTCTCGCCGCCGCCCGGCCGCACGCCCGGACCCACCGCCGTGCCGGGGCCGCGCCCGACCGCGCACCCCGACGACGCCACCGCCACCGCCGCCGCCACCACCACCGACCGCACGACCTCCGAGGTGAGCACGTGATCCGATTCGACCGGGTCGGCGTGGTGTACGACGGCGAGAGCACGCCCGTCCTGCGCGACGTCGACCTGCACATCCCGGAGGGCGAGCTCTGCCTGGTGGTCGGCCGTACCGGGGCGGGCAAGTCCACCCTGCTCGGCGCCGTCAACGGCCTCGTGCCGCACTTCACCGGCGGCACCCTGCGAGGCCGGGTCACCGTGGACGGCCGGGACACCGCCCACCACCCGCCGAGAGAACTCGCCGACGTGGTCGGCGTCGTGGGACAGGACCCGTCGGCCGGCTTCACCACCGACACGGTGGAGGAGGAACTCGCCTACGTCATGGAGCAGTTGGCGATCCCCCCGGAGGTCATGCGCAAGCGGGTCGAGGAGACCCTGGACCTGCTCGGCCTGGCCGAGCTGCGCCACCGCGCCCTGCACGAGCTCTCCGGCGGCCAGCAGCAGCGCGTCGCCATCGGATCAGTCCTCACCGCGCACCCCCGCGTGCTGGTCCTGGACGAGCCGACCTCCGCGCTCGACCCGACGGCGGCCGAGGAGGTGCTGGCCGCGATCACCCGGCTGGTCCACGACCTCGGGGTGACCGTCCTGCTGGCCGAGCACCGCTTGGAGCGCGTCGTCCAGTACGCCGACCGCGTCGCCTACCTGCCGGGGGACGGGACGGTCGTGCACGGTCCGCCCGCCGAGGTCTTCCGGGACACCGCGATCGCGCCACCCGTCGTCGACCTCGGCCGCCTGGCCGGATGGCGGCCGCTGCCGCTGTCCGTCCGGGACGCCCGCCGCGCCGCCGCACCGCTGCGGGAGCGGCTCACGGACGTACCGGTTCCCCCGCCGCGCCGGGCAGCGGCGGCGGGGGAACCGGTGCTGGAGGCGAAGGGCGTGGTGGTCCGGTACGGGCCGGTGGCCGCCGTCCGGGACGTCCGGCTGGACCTGCGCGCGGGCGAGGTCACGGCGCTGATGGGCCGCAACGGCTCCGGCAAGTCCTCGCTGCTGTGGGCCCTCCAGGGCTCCGGGCCCCGCCAGGGCGGCAGCGTGAAGGTCACCGGAGCCGGGGGCGAGAAGGCCGAGGACCCCAAGCGCCTTCCCGCGGCCAGGGCCCGGCAGCTGGTCGGGCTCGTCCCGCAGACCCCCACCGACCTGCTGTACCTGGAGACGGTCACCCGGGAACTCGCCCAGAGCGATGCCGAAGCCGAGGGCGCCGACGGGCCGACCGCCCGGCAGATCCTGGACCGCCTGGCCCCCGGGATCCCGGACGACACCCACCCCCGGGACCTCTCCGAGGGGCAGAAGCTGGCCCTCGTCCTGGCGATCCAACTGTCCGCCGCACCAAGGGTCGTGCTGCTGGACGAACCCACCCGGGGGCTCGACTACCACGCCAAGGAGGCGCTCACCGGCATCGTGGACGCGCTCGCCACCGAAGGCCGTACGGTCGTCGTGTCCACCCACGACGTCGAGTTCGTCGCCTCCGCCGCCGACCGCGTCGTGGTGATGGCCGAGGGCGAGATCGTCGCCGACGGGCCGACCGCCCAGGTCATCGTCGCCTCGCCCACCTTCGCCCCGCAGACCGCCAAGATCCTCGCCCCACTCGGCTACCTGACGCCCCAACAGGTCACCGAGGCCCTCGAACCGGCGGAGGCCGCGCGATGACCGCCGTACGGATCCCCGGCCGGGCCCGCGTCGTCGTCGCCCTGGCCGCCTTCATCGGCCTGGTCGCCTTCACCTGGCCGTTCGTCGTCGCACCCGGGAAGTTCGGCTCCAACTACGCCCCGCCGCTGATCTTCGCCGCCCTGCTCGTCCTGGTCCTCGCCGTCGTCATCGCCGAGATCTCGGCGGGCGGCATCGACGCCAAGGCGCTCGCCATGCTCGGCGTCCTGTCCGCCGTCAACGCCGGGCTCCGACCCCTCGGCGCCGGGACGGCCGGCGTGGAGACGGTCTTCTTCATCCTCGTCCTGGCCGGCCGCGTCTTCGGCCCCGGCTTCGGCTTCACCCTCGGCTGCACCTCGCTGTTCGCCTCCGCCCTGCTCACCGGTGGAGTCGGCCCCTGGATGCCCTACCAGATGTTCGGCTGCGCCTTCGTCGGCATGCTCGCAGGCCTGCTGCCGAAGACCCGGCGCCGCCGGGTGGAGGTGCCCGTGCTGGCCGTGTACGGGGCCTTCTCCGGCTACCTGTTCGGCTTCCTGCTGAACCTGTCCTTCTGGCCGTTCTCCACCGACCCGAACAGTTCGATCGCCTACCTCCCCGGTCTGCCCTTCACCGAGCAGTGGCACCGCTACCTGCTGTTCGACCTCGCCACGTCGCTCGGCTGGGACACCGGCCGCGCCGTCACCACCCTGACCGCCGTGCTCGTCGTCGGGCCCGCCGTCCTGACCGTCTTCCGCCGAGCGGCCCGCCGCGCCAACTTCGAGCCCACCGTGCGCTTCGAGGCCGATTGACGGCCCCGGCGGACAGGCCTACTCTGCCGGATGTAGTGATGGCGTAAGGAAGCCGGTGGAACTCCGGCACGGTCGCGCCACTGTGAGCGGATCGCCCTTCGGGGCGGCCCGCGAGTCAGATACGACGCCATCACGATTCGCCCCAACAAGAGCGGGACGCACGATCCCCGAAGGAGGCTCCACCGTGAGCACCAGTATGCCCGGACCCTCTGCCCTGCCCGTCCCGGTCGTGGTGCCGGCGTCCAAGGCCGTCGCCTGGCTCGTCGTCACCGCGTTCCTCGCGCTGGCCGTCTACTACTTCATCGGCGTCGACCAGGGTGCCTACTCCGTGTTCGGCAAGGACATGCACATCCACGAGTTCGTCCACGACTCGCGGCACTTCCTCGGCTTCCCCTGCCACTGACGAGCGGAAGCAGCGAACAACCAGACATGGAGAAGAAACTCATCCTGCGCGGCGTGCTCGCCGGCGCAGTGGCCGGCCTGCTCGCCTTCGTCTTCGCGCGGATCTTCGCCGAGCCGCAGATCAACGCGGCGATCGAGTACGAGAGCGGTCGTGACGACGCGCAGGGCCTGCTGGACAAAGCCGCCGGGCTGCCCATGGACATGGGCGGACCGGACATCTTCAGCCGCACCGTCCAGGCCAACGTCGGCATCGGCGCCGGCATGATCCTGTTCGGTGCGGCGATGGGCGCGCTGTTCGCGGTGGCGTACACCGTGTGCCTCGGCCGGACCGGCAGGCTCCGCCCGCGCAACCTGGCGATGCTGGTGGCCCTGGGCGGGTTCCTCGGCCTGTACCTCGTGCCGTTCGTCAAGTACCCCGCCAACCCGCCGGCCATCGGACACCCCGACACCATCCGCGACCGCGGCAACCTGTACCTGGCCATGGTCGCCTGCTCGCTCCTGTTCCTCGTGCTGGCGGTCTGGCTCGGCAAGCGCCTCCAGGCCCGGTTCGGGAACTGGAACGCCACCCTGCTCGCCGCCGGCGCCTTCGCGGCGGCGATCGGCATCGTCATGGCGGTGCTCCCCTCGCTCGGCGAACTCGCCGACAACGTCCAGCAGTTCGGCCATCACGCGACCGAGACGCCGCTGCCGCTGACCGACGACAAGGGCGCCATCGTCTACCCGGGCTTCCCGGCGGACACCCTGTTCGAGTTCCGCTTCTACTCGGTGGCCGCGCAGCTGCTGCTGTGGGCCGCGCTGGGCCTGCTCTTCGGACCGATGGCCGAGCGAGTGATCAACGCCCGTACGGCGGCCGCCACGGCGGTCCCGGCCGAGTCCGGCCCCGAGCCGGTCGGCGCGGCGTGACGCACACCCCACCGAGGGCCGCGACGCCGCAGCGCGTCGCGGCCCTCGGGCCGTTCTTCGCCTACGAGACCCACGAGGCCGACGAGACCCACGAGACCCGCCGGGCCCATGAGACCCATGACGACGGCGCAGTCGCCGTGCCCTGGCATCCGATGGCCGAACTCCTCGACGATCCAGCGGTGTTGGGGGAGCGGGTGGCCTTCGCCCGGAACCACCTCGCGGCGGCGGGGGGCCGTCCACCGGAGGCGGTCGAGCGGCGGGTGGCGGCCTCGGTGACCCACCTGGGGCTGGTGGCGCGGCTGCTCTCACCCGCGTTCGCGGTGGCCGTCCTGGACGGGGCGCTGCTCGGGTACGGGCTGCGGGAGGCGAGGTGGCAGCCGACGCCGGGCGGTCCGTTCCCGCTGTCGCTGCCCGCCCGTGACGCCGTTCCCGTCGCCGACCCGGCCGAGCTCGCCGCGCGGTTCGCGGCAGAGGTGCTGGACGGGCCGGTGCGGGAGCTGGGCGAAGCGGTGGCCGCCTTCTCCGTCTCACCGCGGATCCGCTGGGGCAATGTCGCGTCGGCGGTCAACGGAGCGGCCGCGGGCGTCGCCCGCTCGCGGCCGGAACTCGCCTTGGCAGCACGGGAGTTCGCGAGGCGCCTGCTGGCGGTTCCGCCGCTGCGCGGGGCCGGCACCGTGGCCGCGGACGGCACCGGCTTCCGCCGCCGCAGCTGCTGCCTCATCTACCGGGCCGCACCGGACCGGGCCGGCGCGCTGTGCGGCGACTGCGTCCTCGCCGGGCCGGCGGACGCCTGAGCGGAGCAGGGCCCCCTCGGGCCTGCCGCAAAGCCCCCGGGCGGCCGATCCCAGGAAGGATGGTGAGCGGAGCCATGGCCCCACGCGAGGACCGACTGCCCCGGCGGCTCACCGAGGTCCCGATCGGCTGACCGACCGATCGAAGGGGTGACCGGCCGTACGGTTTTCGGCCAAGTGGGTCGCGGGCGCCGGGCCGTTCCACGACTCCGCTTAGGGATACCCGTGGGCATGTTATTGAACATGTCCCTGACAGGAGTGTCCGGGCGGTGACAGCCGGACGCTGTGACCGGTGTTCCGTTTGGAGGCACGGCGGTTCGGTGGATCCGGCCAAGGTGTACCGGCCCTGTTCCGTGGGGTCCGTCGTTCGCGGAGGATTCGTTGCCCGAGTCCTCCGGTCGGGACCGGAGGAGCGTGGACACGCGTCCTGCCGTGCCGCGGGTCCGGCGGACGTCAACGGGGTTGGAGGGGGCTTTGTCCAGAGGTGCCGGCATGGCGCGGTCGTCCGCGCGCTCGCGGTTCCGGTGGATCGTGTTCGTGGTGGCGACGGCGCTGGTGGCTCCGTTGGCACAGGCGGGAGGCCTGCCACCGGCGCAGGCGTCCGCGCCCGCGCCCGCGTCCTCATCCGGATCCGTGGCATCGAGAGCGGTGCCGCGGGATCTGCCGATCCTGTCGGTCCCGTCGGCGGCCGGGCAGCAGCCGCAGGCCGAACTGCGGGAGCCGAAGGCCGACTTCGCGCCCTTGGCGGCCAGCGGGGATCCGCGCTCCGACGAACGGGGGCGCGAGCGCGCCGCAGCCCAGGAGGCGCCGCAGACCAGCCCGGTGTCCCCGGTCGACGGCGCCGTGGTGGGGACGGAGACGCCCGCGCTGCAGGTGGCCGCGGCCGGTGACGGCGTCCTCTACTGCTTCAAGGTCTCCACCGGGTTCGACGGCCGATCCGGCAGCGTGGTGGACTCCGGGTGCCTCGACCAGCCGCAGTGGACGGTCCCCAAGCACGTGCTGCACGACGGTGGCCGGTACACCTGGACGGCGGCGACCGCGGTGTCCGGCGGGACGACCGCCACGCCGCCGCAGTGGGTCGGGCACTTCACGGTCAACCAGCGGGTCGGCGACCCGGGGCCGGCACCGACCGACCACCTGGGACCGGTCACGGTGAACCTGTTCAACGGCAACGCGCACGTCGAGGCCGCCGGGCCGGCGTTCCAGACCGTCGGCGGATCGGCGGGCGTCAACCTCGCCTACAACTCCCGGGAGGGCGCCCCGCACGGCGTCCGCGCCTCGTACTTCAACGACTCCCGGCACGCGGGCGCCCCGGACGCGATCCCAGTGATGGTGCGCGGCGAGTCACAGGTCAACCTGGACTGGGGCATCCCGTGGACCGGCAACCCGGACAACCTGCCGTGGCGTGACAACCCGATGCCGCCCGCCCTGGACAAGAACTGGTTCGTGGTGCGCTGGGAGGGCCAGTTCAAGGCCCCGGTCACCGGGGACTTCCGGTTCGCCGGCGCCCACACCGACGGCGCCCGGATCTGGCTGGGCGACAAGCTCGTCTACGACAACGCGGGGCCCGCCGAGCCCGGCAACGACTTCCTGCTGCCCGGCCCGCGCCAGGCCGGCGAGGTCGCGTTGAAGGCCGGCCAGTCGGTGCCGATCCGGGTCGAGCTGTACCACCACTCCGACGACCGTCCGCGCATGGTGCTGTGGGCCAAGAGCAGCACCGGCACCGACGACCACCGCACCCACAACCTGGATCCGAGGATCGTGCCGACGGAGTGGCTGCTCTCCGCGGACTCCCAGGCGCTGCCGGCGGGTTGGACGCTGTCGGCGCAGTCCAGCGGCTACAGCCGTGCCGAGATGCTGGACGGCTCGGTGGTGCTCACCGACGGAGCCGGCGGCAAGCACACCTGGGCCAAGGCCTCCACGGGCGGCTACGCGCCGCCGGCCGGTGAGGACGGCGTCCTCGCCTTCGACACCTCGGGCCGGATCACCCTCACCGAGGGTGACACCGTGTCGCTGTTCAACCCCGACGGCACGCTGGCGGCGGTGGAGTCGGTCCTGGACGGCAAGAAACCGGCCGCCCTGCAGTACCTCTACAGCGGGACGCCGCCGCGGCTGACGCAGATCAAGGACCCGGTCTCCGGCCGCTCGCACCAGCTCTTCTACAACACCGACGGCGGCGACGGCTGCTACGGCGCAACGCCCCGCCCGCCCGGCTCGGACCCGGCGCCGCCGCAGATGCTCTGCCGCATCCGGTACTGGGACGGCAGCGAGACCAGGCTCTGGTACCAGATGGGCACCCTGGCCCGGGTCGAGAACCCCGGCGCGGTCATGCAGGACTTCGACTACCTGGGCCGGGCCTCGGCCAAGCAGCGCTACGACGAGGCCGGGGACAACGAGGAGGAGAAGCAGAAGGCCCTGGACAGCATCGGGCCGCTGGCCACCATCCGGGACGCCCTGGCCTACGACTGGGTGGCGCACCAGGCCCCGTCCGCGGCGAACGCGTGCACCAACACCGGTGACACCGCCGCCGTCTGCACGGTGATCGGCTACGACTCCGTGACCGAACAGCCCCAGGAGCCGCCCGCCCTGCGCGCGGTCCAGGTGCTGGCACCGGCCCCGGACGGCCGCTCCGCCGACAAGCGCGCCGAGCACTTCTACCAGTACTACCTGGAGCGCAAGCAGGCCACCGTGGCCCTGGCCGGGGTGTACGACTCCACCCGCTCCCGCACCGTCACCTACGACGACGCCGGACGCACCCTGGTCACCACCGACTTCACCGGGGCGAGCATCGCCGCGGAGTGGAACACCAAGGACCAGGCCACCGCGGCCGTCGACAGCGCCGGCCGCCGCTCCACGACGGTCTACGACCACGCCGACCGCCCGGTCGACAAGTACGGGCCCGCACCGGCGTCCTGCTTCACCGGCCAGACCCCGACACCCGCCTGCGCGGCGAAGATGCCGCACACCCACACCACCTACGACGAGGGACTGGCCGGGCTGTCGGCCGCCTTCTACGACAACCCGGAACTGGCGGGCGTCCCGCAGGCGTTCGCCACCGGGGTCGGCGCCGCCGACGGGGCACTGTCACGGTCGTGGGGACCGAGCCCGCCGGTGGCGAACACCGGCGGCTGGTCCGGACGCTTCACCGGCGAGGTGCAGTTCCCGGCAGCCGGGCAGTACGGCCTCGGGTTCACCGCCGTCGACGGCGTCCGCCTCTGGGTCGACGACGTCCTGACCGTCGACAGCTGGAGCGACAAGCCCGCCACCGCAGTCACCGGCACGTACGCCAACACCACGGCCGGCAGCCGGCACCGCGTCCGCGTCGACTACTACAACCGCTCCGGCACGACCGGGGCCCTGGCCTTCACCTGGACCCCGCCCGGCACCGGTACCCCGGTCCCGGTACCCGGGACGAACCTCGCCCCCCGCTACGGCTGGGCGACGGGCACCACCACCGACGACACCTCCGGCGGCGACCAGGAGCGGGCACCGTCCAAGCACAGCGCCAGCAGCTACTCGGACCCGGCGGCGGGCATCGACCCGGCGTACGGGCTCACCGTGTCCACCACGGCCGATCCCGGCGGAATGGGCCTGACCGCCCGTACCACCTACGAGCGTCCGGGCGACGGATACCTGCGCAGGTTGGCCTCGGCCATGCCTGCCGGTGACATTGCCAACCCCGACAAGCGCACCACGACCGTCTACTACGGCGATTCCGAGACCCGCGCCAATCCCTGCGATCCGAGCGCTCCTGCCGCCAACCAGGCCGGCATGGCGAAGACCGCCACTGCGGCCAAACCGGACAGCGGGGCGGCGCTCACGGGTGAGACGGTGTACGACGAGGCGGGCCGCGTGGTGGCCCAGCGCGTCAACGGCGAGCCGTGGGCCTGTAACAGCTACGACGTACGTGGACGAGTGGTCAAGAAGAGCGTTCCCGCGCAGGGGGGCAAGCCGGGTCGTACGGTCGTCACGGACTGGGCGGTCGACGGTGATCCGCTGATCTCGAAGCTGACCGACGAGAACGGGTCGATCACCACCGGGATCGACCTGATCGGCCAGGAGGTCCGCTACAGCGACGCCAACGGCGTCACCTCGACCTCCACGTACGACCAGGTCGGGCGCCTGATCACGGACACGACCACAGTCAAGGGCGTGTCCAGCACCGTGACGTACGCCTGGAACGACGCCAACCAGTTGACCAGCGTCAAGCTGGACGGGACCACCGTCGCCACGCCCGCCTACGATGCGGCCACCGAACTGGTCGGTGTCGCCTACGGCAACGGATCCCGCCTGGACTCGCTGGTACGCAACAGCGCGGGCAAGGCAACGGCGTTGGCGTGGAGGACCTCCGCGTCCACGGTCGTCGACACGGTGACCCGGTCCCGCGACAACCGGGTCACCGACGACGTGGTGACCGCGGACGGGAAGTCCGTCGCGACGTACGCCTACACCTATGACACGGTGGGCCGGCTCGTCGCGGCGAGCGTCCCGCACCACCAGCTCACCTACCGGTTCGACCCGACCGACGGTTGCGGGACAGCGAAGGCCGCCGGGCTGAACACCAACCGCACCACGTCCACGGACAGTCTCAACGGTGCCCCGGCGGTCGCCACCGGCTATTGCTACGACGGTGCCGACCGGCTGACGTCCACCAGTGGTGGCACCGCGCTGTCGTTCGGCTACGACGACCTCGGCGACACGGTCAAGGCCGGGGGCGACACCCTGGGGTACGACGTCACCAAACGGCACGTCCAGACCACGACCGCCTCCGGGACAGCGATCTCGTACACCCGGGACCCGGCCGACAGGCTGACCGCCCGCACGGTCACCGGTGCCACGGACGTGTCGAAGAACGGGACCACCCGCTACTCCTACAGTTCCAAGCACGACGACGCCGACCTCATCCTCAGCAAGGACGGCGGACTGCTCCAGCGGATCGTGGCACTGCCCGGCGGCGTGCTGCTGACCAAGAACTACGACCAGACCGCCACCACCAACTGGTCCTACCCCAACATTCACGGGGATGTGCTGTTCACTGCGGACGGGGCCGCCACCCTCACGGGTGGCATCCGCCTCTACGACCCCTACGGCCAGACCATCGACCCCGCCACCGGCTCCTTCACCGACGTCCCGATCCCCGTCACCGTCGCCGGCGGGATGGACTTCGGGTGGCTGGGCCAGCACGAACGGCCGGTGGAACACCTGGCTGGCCATCAGGCCATCGAGATGGGCGCCCGCCTCTACCTGCCGGTACTCGGCCGCTTCCTCCAGGTCGACCCCGTCGCGGGCGGATCGGCCAACGACTACGACTACGTCAACGCGGACCCGGTCAACGGCTTGGACCTCGCCGGTACCTTCGGCTGGAAGTCCGTCGTCTCCACCGCCACCAAAGCGGCAGAAGTCGTGGCCTACGTGCCGGGCCCGATTGGAACTGTCGCCTCCGGCGCAGCCGCAGCCGGGCAGCTGGCGCAAGGGCACTACAAAGAAGCCGCCATGGACGCGCTCGGTGCCATCCCCGGTGGCAAGCTCGCCAGCACTCTCGCCAGAACCGCCGGAAAGGAAGCCTCGACGGTCGGTAGAGCCGTGCAAGCTGCGGAGAAGTGCAACTCCTTCTCCGTGGAGACCCCTGTGGTGATGGCCGACGGCTCGACCAAACCCATCAGCGTCGTTCAGGTCGGCGACCGGGTCCAGGCCACGGACCCCGCCACCGGCGCGACCCTGGACGAGCCCGTCACGGACGTCATCGTCGGCCACGGCACGAAGCACCTCATCGACATCGGTCTCGATGCCCGGACCCCTGGGAACACGATCACCGCGACCGCCAACCACCCGTTCTGGGTGGACGGCCCGGGCTGGACCGACGCGGGGGACCTGCGGCTCGGCGACCGCATCCGAAGCGGAGGCGGCGTCGACGTCGCGACCGTCACCAGCGTGCACGATCGCGGTGACGTGGACGGCCAGACCGTCTACAACCTCACCATCGGCCACGTCCACACCTACTACGTACTGGCAGGGCCCACCCCCGTCCTGGTGCACAACAACAGTTGCGGCCTGCCGCAAGAGGGCGTTTACGCGTTCAAGGACAGGGCGGACGCGCAAGGGCGCACGTACGTGGGGCAGACCAACGACTTCGACCGCCGACTGAAGGAGCACGCCAGGAACGGCAGGACGGAGAAGGGAGACGACGTCCTGCTCGTCCACGTGCCGGGTGGCAAGGCAGCCCGCGAGAAGGAGGAAGCGTCTCTCATCGCCGAACTCGGAGGCAAGGGAAACCTTTCGAACAAGGTCAATTCTCCGGGGTACAGGCCGTAAGGACCCTGATAGATGCGCTACGAAAGGATCACGCCGGTGACAACCGAACGACCAAGGCAGAGACGGACCTTATGGAGGAAAGCCACCGTCGTCGCGGCGGTGCTGTGCGCGGCAGTGGGACTCATGGCGTCCCCCGCCGCCGCGCGTGAGGAGAGTGGCACGTCGGTCACGGCGCTGGTCCAGCTGACCTTCGCCAACGTCAGCAACGGGAAGCTGCTGGACATCCAGGACGGCAGCTACGACGACAACGCGGCCGTCTCCGTCAACCCGGCGCCGGGGTCCGCCACGACGTGGCGCATCAACACGAACACGAGCCTCGGCTCGGGCTTCGCCGTCGTCAACACCACCACCGGCAAGTGCGTGGACCTGACCACCGCCCGCTACCAGCTGCGGCAACAGCCCTGCGACGGCCGGGCGTCGGAGCAGTGGTACTTCCAGCCGATCGCCGGATCGGCGCAGAAGGCGTTCAGGATCCGCCAGGTCGGCGACAACTCCTGCCTGACCGTTCAGATACCCCCCGCCTACGACAACTGGGCGTACACCTACCGCTGCGACAACACGCCGTACCAGCAGTGGACGCTGCCCGACGCGGTCTACCAGACGGCGTGGAACATGGCCGTGGACTACGCGGCCGCCCGGTGCAACAAGGACACGGCGACCTGCTCGTGGTCCACGACCAGCCAGACACCGCCGTTCACGCTGCCGGAGGCCTGCGTCTCCCCGATCTGGTTCAACGACACCTCGACCACGATCCCGTGGGAGTTCTCGCTGAGCACCACCACGGGGTGGACCAACACCATCGGCTTCAAGCTCGGCGGAAGCCTGAAAGTCGGCGGCAACATCGGCCTGGCCAACGTCGAGCTGACGATCACCGGTGAGATCAACGGATCGACCACGCTGGACCTCAAGCAGGAGCTGGGCAGCAAGCTGACCGTGAGCGTGCCCCCGCGCCAGTACGGCTGGGTCACGCTGTCCGAGCTGGCCACGAAGGCCACCGGAACCTTCACGTTCGACGCCCAGGGCTTCCCCTGGACCGCCGACGACACCATCACCGTGCCCCTCAAGTACGACACCAACGGCGGCGCGAGCATCTACAGCGCACGGACCAGGCCCACGTTCACCAACTGCGCCGGAACGTAGCAGCGCCCGGTCGGGTGAGGGGGTGTGGTGGCCCAGGCCACCGCACCCCCTCGTCGCGCGGTGTGATCACGCCCGTCGACTATCCCTCGTCGACGTCCGGGTCGACGGCTTCGTTGGCGCGGTCGATCTCGGCCATGTGCTCCTCCGCCCAGGTCCGCAGGCCCGCGAGCACGGCCTCCAGGGACAGCCCGAGTCCGGTGAGCCGGTAGAACACCCGCGGCGGCACGGTCGGTTCGACCCGGCGCGACACCAGCCCGTCGCGGGTCAGGCTCCGCAGTGTCACGGACAGCATCTTCTGCGAGACGCCGGGCATCCGGCGTCTCAACTCCGCGAAGCGCACCTCGTCCGGTGCGGCGTCGGCGAGCGTCTTGACGGTCATGGACGTCCACTTCGTGCCGATGCGGTCCAGCAACTGCCGCGTCGGGCAGAGGGGATCGAACAGGTCGCCGCGTGCCCCGCGACCGACGGCCCGGGCTCCTCGGGTGGTCACCCGTGGCTCACCACCTTCCCTGAAAGTGCCGTCTAGGAAGCGGCCTGACGGTTACCTATCGTTCCGTGGTAACCAATGGTAACCGTCCTGAGGAGCCGTCATGCCCGTCCCCACCGCACACCGACTGCACCGCATCGCGACGAACGGCGTCCACCTCAACGTCGCGATCGCCGGGGACGGGCCCGCGGTCCTCCTGCTGCACGGCTTCCCGCACACCTGGCGACTCTGGAGCGGCACCATGGACCGACTGGCCGGCCGCTACCGGGTCATCGCCCCGGACCTGCGGGGCCTCGGCGCCAGCGAACGCGCCGTCGGGGGTTACGACGCCGGCGCCCTGGCCGCCGACGCCGAGGGGCTGCTCGACGCACTCGGCGAGCCCTCGGCGGCGGTGGTCGCCATCGACGCGGGGACCGCCCCCGCCGTCCTGCTCGCGCTGCGCCGGCCCGACCTCGTCCGGCGCCTGGTCGCGATGGAGGCACTGCTCGGCACCCTGCCCGGAGCCGAACACGCCGTCACGGGCGGTGCCCCGTGGTGGTTCGGCTTCCACGCCGTCCCCGGCCTCGCCGAAACCGTCCTGGCCGGGAACGAGGCGCCGTACGTCGACTGGTTCCTCGACGTGGGGACGCTCGGGCGAGGAGTGCCCGACGACATCCGTGCGTCGTTCGTCCGTGCCTACACCGGCAGCGAGGCCCTCCGCTGCGCGTTCTCCTACTACCGGGCCCTGCCCACCAGCGCGCAGCAGATCCGGGACGCCGCCGCGACGGCTCGGCTGACCATGCCCACCATGGCCGTCGGCTCGCACCCCGTCGGCACCGGGCTCGAACGCCAACTCCGCCCCATCGCCGACGACTTGGTCGGCCACCTGCTCCGGGACTGCGGCCACATCATCCCCCTCGACCGCCCCGACGACCTGTACGCGCTCCTCGATCCCTTCCTCTCCGCCGACCTGCCGAACTGACCGGACCCGAGCCGCGGAGTGCCCTCGTGCGGACCCTCAAGACCCGCGAGCGGATCGATCGGCTCACCGAGCTGCCTGAGCAGTCTCAATCCGGCGTGCGGAGGCTGATGCGCGCCTCCTTGAGCTGCGGATCGCACTGGTTGTCGCGAAGTCTTGACAGTGCGTGATGAGCTGAGAACTCCGGTGCTGTACTCCAGGGACGCGAGGGACACGGCATGCCATGGTTCGACGAGAGCGGACGCCATCAGGGTTTCCCGGCGGCGGTGTTGGCGGACGGCAGCGAGCCGGCGCCGTTGCCGGACGGGCGCACGACCTGGTGGCTCTACAACGGTGCGGACGGCCCGCGGGCCGTCGCGGTGCGGGGCGGTTGGTAGCTGTCGCATTGCCGTGAGCGGTGACTGTGGGGGTTCGGCGTTCCGAGCAGCGCACGCCTTCGGTGATCGTCTGGCCGGGCGGCAGCCGACGAAGTCCAGCAGCCAACCGGCGCTGGCGCGGAGTCGGCCGTCGCTGTCCCGGCGGACGGGGCAGCCGAGGCCGGACCAGCGCGTGGCCTGGGCGTCGGCGGAACTCAAGCCCGGTTCGGTCGGCGCCTGGGACTGTTCGGATCGTTGTCACCTGGGCGCCATAGCGTGGCGCGGGCCCCGCCCCACGGCAGGGCCCGCGCTTCTGCGGCGTTCTCAGGCTGTCACCGTCACCGTGGTGGTCTCGGGGCTGGCGCTGTTGCCCTGGTAGACGGTGTCCCCGCTGTAGACGGCGGTGATGGTGTGGGTGCCGGCGGTGTGGAAGGCGGTGACGGTCCCGGCCGCCGCGCAGGTGCCGAGGGAGAGGAACAGGCGTCCGGTGCCGAGGGTCGTGCCGGTGGTGGTGTCGGTGAACGTGACCGTGCCGGTCGGCCTGGTCGTGGCGCTCGTACTGGCCGGGCAGACGATGTCACTGAGCACGACCGGAGCGCCGACCCGGGTGCGGGAGGGCATCGCGGTCAGGGTCGTCTTCACGGGCTTGCCCGGGGTGGTGTAGCTGATGGTGATGCCCGGGGCGGCGCTGGTGGCGGTGGGGCCGGTGCCGCCGGCGGGGACGAGCGACGAGCCTCCGCCGCCGCCACCCCCGCCGCCGCTCGGACTGATGAAGGGGTTGATGTTGCCGCCGCCGCCTCCGCCGTAGTAGCCGCCCCCGCCGGCACCGCCGGTCAGGGAGGCGCCCGGGCCGCCTCCGGTGCCGCCGGTACCGAGGGTGCCAGTCCCACCGCCGAACACCCCGCCCCCGCCGGTGCCGCCGACCCCGCCCTGGGTGGACGTCCCCGCCCCGCCGCCGTTCCCTCCGTTGCAGGTCGCGTTCGTGCCCGGCTGGCCGGCGTCTCCGCCTGCGCTTCCGGTGCACTGGCCGGCCCAGCCGGCTCCGCCGCCGCCCGCGGCCACGATGAGGCGGGAGTCGGTGGTGGTGAGGGGCGTGGTGCCGGGCTGGGTGCGGACGTCGGAGGCGCCGCCGCCGCCTCCGCCGAAGTGGGTGCTGCCACCGCCGTTGAACCCGCCGGTGCACTGCGCGCTACCGGCGCACTGGGCGCCGCCGGTGGCGGTGGCGCCGACTTCGACGTAGAGGGTCTGTCCACCGGAGAGCCCGGTGAGGGTGCCGGACACCTGGGCGCCCCGGCCGCCGCCGACGCCGTTGTCCTCCACGCCGCCGGCCCCGCCGATCGCCGTGACGTCGACCTGCGTGACACCGCCGGGCACGGAGAACGTCTGCTCGGCGCCGGTGGAGGCGAACGTACAGGTGGTGGTGGGGCCGGACACCGTGCAGGTGCCCTGTGCGTGGGCGGGCGCGGGCAGCGCCAGCGGGGCGACGGCCGCGGCGCAGAACACGGCGGCCGCCATGGCCGCCACCCGGCTCCGACGCCCGGGCGAACCGGCATGGTGCCCGCGCGTTGAGCTCAGCCGGTCGGCGACCTCCGACAGTGGGAACATCACGATCAACTCCAGAAGACGGAAGAGGGTCTCTCGGCGAGGGATCGCCTTCCGTCACTGTCGATCACACGGGCGGGGTCGCGGTCGCCCACCGGGCTGACACACCGCCGGTTCACACCGGCGGCCCCTGGCCGGGCGTTCGGCAGTACCCGAGTCCAACGGGTGCGGGCGGAGGCGGAGGTGGAGGGCCGGGCGCCGGCGACGGCGCTTCCTGGGCGGGGCCGGCCGCCGACGCCGTTCTGTTCGCTCCCGGAACGATGAACAGCATCAACAGCCTCGCGCTCGGCATCACGACCTCCTGGGTCATCGGCTACGCGGCCGAGGCGATCGGCAAGGGCATCCCGCTGACGGTGATGCCGTGCACGAACACGGCGCTCACCGGGCACCCGCAGTTCCCCCGGAGCGTCGCTACGGTTGCGTGAAGCCGGCATGCGGGTGCTGCTCGGTGAAGGAGGGTTCGTCCCGAACGTTCCGGGTCAGGGAGTCGACGACGGCGTCCGCGCCCAACTGGCGGGCGGTGCTGCGCTTCTCCTCGCTGGAGGCCATGGCGACGACCGTCGCGCCCACGTGCTTGGCGAGTTGGACGGCGAGCGAGCCGACACCCCCGGCGGCAGCCGGAATCAGGACGGTGTCGTCGGCCGTCCTCGCTGAGCACGAGTTCGCGGTCACCACCGCCGCCCGCCGCCTCGCCCGGGGCGAAGCGATGATGCAGGAGGTCATCGACGTCATGGACGTCCGCGACCGCATCCACACCCTCGTCGTCTACACCCTGGCCCTGCTCCTCGCCGTCTTCAGCCGCAAGCGGGTGCAGAACATGTTCGACACGCCGCCCGGACGACCGAGGCGGTCGGCGGTCGGTCGCACCCGTACGAACCTGGACACCACCACCCCCGGCGGTCGGCTCGTCTTCCACGCCTTCGCCGCCCTCGCGGAGTTCATCCGCGAACTCATCGTCATCGGCACCGACGAGGGCCTGGCCGCAGCCCGCGCCCGGGGCCGCGTCGGCGGACGTGAACTGCGCGCGGGCGCCGGCCCCCGCCAGCTCGAGGCCCCCGCGAAGTAGCCCAGCACGAGCAAGATCAATCTCAGCGGCACTTCTGTACGGCAACTACTCACACCCGGATCAGCGGGGCAGGATGCGCAGTACTGCCTCGCGTTCGCCGCTGAGCCGCAGGCCTTGCTGTAGTGCGGTGCTCAGGTCGAGGTCGCCGAGCAGGGTTGCGGCCAGCAGGTGCGGCGGTCCGGTCAGGGACGCGGTGGGGTGGTCGACCCGGCCGGCGTGGGTGTGCACCGAGCCGTCCTTGACTTCGATGACCAGGTCTTCGTTGCCGTCGGCGTGCAGTTGCAGGGCGATTGCCGGCTGGTCGGGGCGGTGGTCGGTCAGTGCCCGGGCGGGCATGTCCAGCCAGTGGGTGCGGAAGGTGTCGCTGCCGCCCGGCTCACGCAGCAGCGGCACGCCCCACCGGCTCAGCTCCTGCAGCACCGGCTCCAGCGCGCGGCCACGCTCGGTGAGGGAGAACAGGGTGGTGGCCACCGGCGGCGGGGCGGCCTTGCGGTGGATCAGGCCGGCTTCCTCCAGTTCGCGGAGCCGGTCGACCAGCAGATTACTGGCGATCCCGGGCAGGCCGTTGCGCAGGTCGGTGTGCCGGCACGGACCCAGGGCGAGCAGTTCACGGACGATCAGCAGGGTCCACCGGTCGCCGATGGTGTCCAGTGCTTTCGCGATGCCGCAGTACTGCCCGTAGGTGCGCATGCCACCACCCTACATCGTGGTGTTGAGATCCAAAACTCCCTTGTTGACTTTCTCAACAACGTAGGTCTAGCGTCGCTGCCCATGACCACCACTCTTTCCGTGCGTCGGCTGGCCTGGGCCGGCGTCGAGATCCGTCTCGGCGACACCCGCCTGCTGATCGACCCGCTCGAGAACGTCGCTCCGCTGGCGCCGGTGATGGGACCGCCGCACCGGCCGGTCGACCCGGTCGACACCCCGCCCGGCACCCACGCCCTCATCACCCACCTGCATCCCGACCACTACGACCACGACCTGATCGCCCGGATCGCGGCCACCGGCACGATCGGCTGCCACACCCCGAGCGCGGCGGCGCTGCACGAGGCGGGCATCACCCCCGTTGCCCAGGACCTGGGCCGGTCACGCCGCATCGGAGAGCTGACCGTCACCCCGGTGACCTCGCTGGACTGGCGCGGCAACGACTGCGACCAGGTCGCCTGGGTCGTCGAAGGCGCCGGTCGGCGGATCATCCACTGCGGCGACACCCAGTGGCACGGCAGCTGGTGGCAGATCGCCCGCGACCACGGCCCGTTCGACGTCGCGTTCGTCCCGGTCAACGGCGTCATCGCCCACTTCGAGGGCTACGCGGCCAACGTCCCGGCGACCATGACCCCCGAGCAGGGCGTCGAGGCCGCCGTCGCACTCGGCGCCGGCACCGTCTGCGCCATGCACTACGGCCTGTTCCACAACCCGCCGTTCTACACCGAACAACCCGACATCGAGCAGCGCTTCCGGCACGCCGCCGCCGAGCGCGGCATCACCGCGGCCGTCATCGCCGACGGCCGGCCCGTCCTGTGACCATCGGAAACAAGGAGCAACACATGAGGATCGTCCTGTTCGGTGCCAGCGGCAACATCGGCCGGCCCACCACCGAGGAACTCCTGCGTCGCGGCCACACCGTCACCGCGGTCACTCGAGCCGGCCACGTCGACGGACTCGAGCACGAGGCCCTGACCGTGACCACCGGTGACGTCACGGACGCCGCCGCGGTCGCCGGCCTCGCCGCCTCCCACGACGCCGTACTGTCGGCCGTCGGCCCCCGGATCGGCCAGGAGAACGACCGCGCCACGATCGTCGGAGCCGCCCGTGCGCTGATCGACGGACTCCGCCGAGCCGGCGTCACCCGCCTGGTCACCATCGGCGGTGCCGGCAGCCTGCGCACGCCGACCGGCGCCCGGGTCATGGACGACCCGGACTTCCCCGCGCTGTGGAAGGCCAACGCCGAGGCCCAGTCCGAAGCGCTCGACCTCTACCGCGGCGTGCACGACCTCGACTGGACGTACGTGTCGCCCGCCGCGGTCATCGCAGCGGGCGAGCGGACCGGGGCCTACCGCAGCGCCGGGGACACCCTGCTCACCGACGACGACGGCAACAGCCGCATCTCGTACGCCGACTACGCGATCGCCTTGGCCGACACGATCGAGAGCGGCACCGCGATCCGCCGCCGCATCACCGTGGCGTACTGAGCCATGAGCAACGACGCCGCCGGCCGGCACACCCGATCCATCGTCCTGCTCGCAGCGCTCGCGGCCCTGGGACCACTGTCCATCGACGGCTACCTGCCCGGACTGCCGGAACTCGCCGGCGACCTGCGCGCCGGCGCCGCGGCCACCCAGCTCACCATCACCGCCTGTCTGGCCGGGCTGGCCATCGGGCAGCTGATCGCCGGGCCGCTGAGCGACACCTACGGCCGGCGGCGTCCGTTGCTGGCGGGCCTCGCCCTCTACACGATCGCCAGCGCGCTCTGCGCGGTGGCACCCGACGTCCGGACCTTCGTCGGCCTGCGCCTGGTCCAGGGCATCGGCGGGGGGTTCGGCATCGTCATCGCCAACGCCATGGTCCGCGACCGCACCTCCGGAACCCGCACCGCACGTCTCTTCTCCGCACTGACCTTGATCACCGGCCTGGCGCCCGTGTTCGCGCCGGTCCTCGGCGGCCAGCTACTGCGCGTCACGGCCTGGCCCGGAATCTTCGTGGCCCTGGCCGTACTCGGCGCCGTGATGCTGGCGGCCTCCGCCGCAGGACTGCCGCAGACCCGCCCCTCCGCGTCACGCCAGCCGCTGCCGGCTGTCGTCGGGCAACTGCTCAGCGACCGGGTCTTCACCGGGTACGTCCTGGCCAACGGCCTGGTCTTCGCGGCGATGTTCGCCTACATCTCCGGCTCGCCGTTCGTCCTGCAGGAAATCCACGGCCTGTCACCGCAGCAGTACAGCGCCGTGTTCGCCGTCAACGCCGCCGGACTCATTGCGGCCGCCCGGATCAGCGGCCGGCTGGTGGCCCGGGCCGGCGCCCGCGTGCTGCTGCTCGCCGGTCTGCTGGGCGCGACAGCCGGTGGCACCACGGTCCTGGGCGCGGTGCTGACACGGGCACCCCTGCCCGTGCTCCTGATCGGCCTGTTCGTCCTGGTCTCCAGCGTGGGCCTGGTCATGCCGAACGCCGCGGCCCAGGCCCTGGCCGACCACGGCGGACACGCCGGGTCGGCCGCCGCTCTGCTCGGCTTCAGCCAGTTCATGATCGGCGGGGCACTTGCTCCGCTGGCCGGCGCGGGTGGCGCCACCGACGCCTTGCCGATGGGAATCATCGTCGCCGTGCTGCCGGCGCTCGCTCTGCTCACACTCGGCGTCCTCACCCGGTCGATGCCCGGTGAGCGCACTCGCAGGCCGGCTCGCCAAGGACCCGCCGGACACCGGTGACCGCACCGGCACCCACGCGGATCTTCTCCATGACCGGCTCGAACTGGGTGCAGTCCGCCCGCTGTCCGGGTGTGACCAGCAGCGACAGCGGGCGGCAACGGCCATCCGCGCTCAGGTGGACCTTGGTGGTGAAGCCGCCGCGCGAGCGGCCCAGGCCCTCACCCGGAGCACCACCTCCTCCAGATGGCCTGCCAGGCCCGTCCACGCCGGATCGATCCGATGTTCCGTCACGGTCGGCGCGGTGGGCTCAGCCGGCGGTGATGATGCGGCAGACGTCGCCCTCGGTGCGGGTCGCAGGGTCGGCCGGGGGACGCGGGGCGGGTCAGTCCCTCGGGGCCGGCCGGTTCGAGTTCGATGGCGCGGCGCAGCTGTTCCATGCGTTGGGGCAGGGGGTGCCAGCCGGGTTCCGCGGCCATCTCGGTGTTGAGGTCGTGGATCGCGCGGGCGTAGGCGCGGGCGAGGCCCCGGAAGTGCAGGGGCAGGCCGGGGCGGGGGTGGCCGCTGGGGGCGATGCTCACCCACAGGGCGTCGGTGGTCTCGTTGCCCGGGCCGAGGGGTTGGGTGGTGTCGCGTGCGACGAGGTGGCTGCGGACGGTGAGCCAGTGGCGCATCGCGGCCCGCGTGGGGCGGGACAGGCCGACCGTCTCGGTGGCGGGCGTGGTGTGCGGGTTGCGGTGCTGGGGGAGGCGGGTGAGGCGGATCGTGCCGCGGTGCAGGTCGACGTCGTCCGTGCGCAGGGCGCAGAGTTCGCCGGCGCGGCAGCCGGTGTCCAGCACGGTGCCGATGATCGCGAGGATCCGGCTGCGGGAGTCGGACCGGTCGGGGCGGGCTGAGTGTTCCAGGTGGCCGAGCAGGATGCTGCGCGGGCGGGCGGTGACCACGGGCCGGAGCTCGACCGGCGGCGGGTTGCGGTCCGGGAGTATGACGGTGATGCCGGCCAGGGCGCCGAGGATGCGGAGGCAGTCCTCGCGGACGCGCATGGACGCGGGTGAGGCCTGGCCCGGTCGTGCGGCGGGCTTGCGCCGCAGCAGGCCATGCTCGGCGGCTGTGAGGTAGTCGGCGAGGGTGTCCGGCGCGAGGAGCAGGGCGAGTGAGCCGGTGGCCATGGGCGCGATCGCTCCGCGCTCCAGGGCGGTGCGCAGTTCGCCGGCGACCCAGCGCAGTTGCTTCGCCCGAGACCTGCCGGTCGGCGGTTCGCAGGCACGCTCGACGAGGGTGTCCAGCGCCTCGACGCAGGGTGCTGCTGTCGTCGGGGCGTCCGCCATGAGGTCACCCTAGTGCCGGGTCGGGGTGGGTCGGCGGGCTCTTGGCGGTAGAGGGGGGGTGGGAATGTCCCGCAGAGACCGGGTCTAATAACTGGCTTGAAGCAAGATCGTCAGTTACCAAGCGGACGTGACGGTGGCCGTCTTCTCCGGCCCACGCCGCTGCGGTGGTGACCGTCCTTCGGCAACTGGCGAGGGGGCCGTGGCAGGGCGTCCGCCGGTTCTCGCGGCGGAACCCGACGATGACGTCCCGGGCGCTGTGACTGCCCCGGTCGCTTCTGATGAACAGTCAGCAAACTCAGCATTGAGTCAGCATTGGTCCTGTCAGGCCCTGTCGCGGATGGTCGAACGGTGTCACGCGTCGAGTGCCGAGCCGAGTGTCGACAGGAGCGCTTCAAGGTGAGCGCAGGGGACTCCGGCGCGGGGGTGCGGTGGACTTGTTCGCCGCACCCCCGATTGCCTAACGCGTAGGTCAGCGGGTGCGTCCCCGGGGCTTGAGGGGGGTTCCCGGGAGCTCCGGGGCGGGCAGGCGGTCGCCCGGGTAGCCGTGGACCTCGCCAAAGCGGGCAGGGTCCGCGGAGCTCATCCACTCCTCGCGGGCTCGGGCGATGTCTTCGTGAGAGCGGCCGATGAAGTTCCACCACATGACGATCTCCTCCTCGAAGGGCTCGCCGCCGATGAGGACGAGGCGGGCCGGGGCGTCGGCGGTGTTGGTGAGGGTCAGGGTGGTGGCGCCGGGGGCGAGGTAGCCGAGGTCGCCCGGGTGGAGGGCGGTGGTGGCGAGGTGGACCTCGCCGTGGTCGACGAGGACGCCGTGCTCGAAGGCCGGGTCGACGGCCAGGGTGACGGTGGCGTGCGGGGCGAGGGTGAGTTCGGCGCCGAGCAGCGGGGTGAAGGTGGGGACGGGGGCGGTGCGCCCGGCCAGGGTGCCGAGGAAGACGCGGACCTCGGCGCCGTCCAGGGTGACGGGTTCGGGGACGTGGTGGTGGAAGTCCCGTGCCGTGTCGCGGTGTTCGTCGGGCAGCACGACCCAGAGCTGGACGCCGTGCAGCACGGTGGTCGCGGGGGTGGAGACCTCGGAGTGGCAGATGCCGTGGCCGGAGGTCATCAGGTTGAGCTCGCCCGGGCGGACGAAGGCGTGGACGCCGAGGCTGTCCCGGTGCTCGATCTCGCCGGTGAAGAGCCAGCTGACGGTCTGCAGGCCGGTGTGGGGGTGCGGGGCGACGTCCATGCCGCCGGTGTCGGCGACGTCGTCCGGTCCGTAGTGGTCGACGAAGCACCAGGCGCCGATCAGTCGGCGGGAGCGGTGCGGCAGGGTGCGGCGGACGGTCATCGCGCGCGGTCCGCCGAGCGGGACGTCCCGGGGGGACAGCACCTCGACGTACGGGTCCTGCTGGTCCTGCGGCACGGCGGCGGGGCGCGGCTCGGTCTCGGCGGTGCTCACGGCGGTGGTCCCTCCCTGGACGGTGTCGACCGGCGGTGCCGCCGGGCGACGTCGACTACTGGATAGTTCTAGATTCAACTATTATGGCATGGCAGAGTGTCGAACGGCAGCGGGCCAATGATCGCAGTGGGAGTCGAGGAGTCCAGGTGAGTGCTGACATGACGGTGGTTCCGGCGGAGCGGCGGGTGTTCATCGACAAGCAGAGCCCCAAGGCCTACAAGGCGCTGCTCGCCGCCGCCGAGGCGGCCAAGGAGGTCGCGGCCGAGGCCGGGCTGGACCGGCGGCTGGTGGAACTGGTCAACCTGCGGGTCTCCCAGATCAACGGCTGCGCCTACTGCCTGCACGTGCACACCCGGGCCGCCCTGCGCGAGGGCGAGACCACCCAGCGCCTGGGCGTGCTCCCGGCCTGGCGGGACACCGAGCTGTTCACCGCCCGGGAGCGCGCGGCGCTGGCGTTGGCGGAGGCGACCACGAACCCGGCGGACGCGGCCCTCCAGGCGGCCGCGTACGGCCTGGCGCGGGAGGTGTTCACCGAAGAGGAGCTCTCGGCGGCGATCTGGGTGGCGATCACGATCAACTCCTTCAACCGGGTGTCGATCATGAGCAAGCACCCGGTCCGGCCGATGCCGGGGCTCTGACCCCGCGCGGGTCCGGTCCGGTCCGGTCCGGTCTGGTCCGGGGCAAGGGCAGGGGCAGGGGCAGGGGCCGGTCGGCTCCTCCGTTCGGCGTAGTGTCTACGTTGGTGGGAGTACGACCGGTTCCTCCCGGTGGAGGATGACGGATCATCACGTCAGCGGCGAGGCTGTGGACTCGGAGGCGGGCGGGGCCCGCCGTGGACGAGGGGGTCGCATGGCACGTCGTACGGGTTCCTTGACGGTGGTGGCGGCGGCGGTCTGCCTGGCGCTGGCCGGGCCGGTGGTTTCGGCGGGCGCCGCCGAGCCGCCCGCTGCCGTCGCGGCCGTCGCGGCCGAGAATGCCGCGCGGACGGCGAACGCGGCGCGGACGGCGGCGCTGAGGGCGGTGACCGACGCGGGCGCGGCCGCGGCCATCGCCGAGGTCCGCGACGAGAACGGGGTCTGGCGCGCGGGTACGGGCGTCGCCGACCTCGCGACCGGCGCCCCGGTGCGGGTGGACGGCCGGTTCCGCGCCGGGAGCATCACCAAGACCTTCACCGCCACCACCGTGCTGCAACTGGTGGGGGAAGGCCGGCTCGGCCTGGACGACCCGGTCGAGCGCCACCTGCCGGGGCTCGTCCCGAACGGCGGGCGGATCACCGTCCGTCAGCTGCTCAACCACAGCTCCGGCCTGTGGGATCCGACCAACGAGCCGGGCGGGTTGTTCCCGCACACCACGGACCCGGTCGAGATCCGGAACTGGCTCGACCAGGGCGGGCTGACCCGCAGCATCACCCCGGCCCAGGTGGTGGCCGCCTCGGTGGCGCACGCGCCCAACTTCCCGCCGGGGGCCAGGTTCAGCTACTCCAACGTCAACTACACCCTGCTCGGCATGATCATCGAACGGGCGACCGGCCGCAGCTATGCCCAGGAGATCACCGCGCGCATCCTGCGGCCGCTCGGGATGACTGCGACGTACTTCCCCGGCACGGCCACCGACATCCGGGGCCCGCACGCCCACGGCTACTGGACGCTCACCGAGGGCCCGGCCCCGGAGGACCGCAGCGACCGGGACGTCACGGTGGAGAGCGTCACCTGGGCGAACTCCGCGGGCGAGCTGATATCCACCCTGTCCGACCTGAACCGCTTCCACCGTGCCTTGCTGGGTGGGCGGTTGCTGTCGCCCGAGCTGATGCGGCAGATGACGACCACCATCCCGGCGCAGTCCGGCAACGTGCCCGTGACCCTGTCGTACGGTCTGGGGCTGGCCCGGCTGGAACTGTCCTGCGGGCCGGTGTACGGGCACGACGGCGGGATGCCCGGGTTCTCCTCCCAGTTGTGGAGCAAGGGGGATCGGCAGGTCGCGATGTCCGTGACGTCCAGGGGTGACCAGGCGCAGGCGGTGCAGCAGCTCCTCGCGCAGGGCGGCTTCCTGGAGGAGGCCTTCTGCGGCAAGCACCAGGGCGGGGGTGAGGTCCGGCCGAAGCTCGGCTGAGTCGGCCCCGGCTGCCGAGTCGACCGCTGCGCTCCCTCACCACGGAAGCGGCCCGGGGTCGCCGAAGAGCGCGAAGGGTGCCCATGCGACGGGCTCCGGGAAGCGGCGCCGCACGGCCTGTTGGGCTCGGCGCAGCGCCGCGGTCCTGGAGGCCCCGCGACGCAGCGCGCGGTAGAACTCGCACATCAGCTGCACCGTCGGCTCACTGGGAACGTCCCAGACGCTCACCAGGACGGACCGGGCGCCGGCGATCTCGAAGGTGCGGCGAAGGCCGAACACGCCCTCGCCCGGATGATAGGAGCCGAGGCCGGTGACACAGGCGGAGAGCACGACCAACTCGGTGCCGAGCAGGTCGAGGTCGTAGACGTCGGAGGCGGTGAGGACTCCGGGGCCCAGGCCGTCGGCCGGCTCCTGTCCGGCGAGGAAGGTGTTCGCGCCCGCCAGGGCCAGGCCGGTGCAGAGGAGCGGGTCCACGGCAGGGCCCGGGGTTTGCGCCGAGTCGGGGGTGCGTGCCGGGTCGGGAGGCGGGGCGCCCGGCGGGCTGGGCGCGCGGCCAGGGTCCGGCCGTCGGGCGCCGGTCGGGCGCAGGGGCTCGGCCAGGGCGTAGCCGTGCGTCGCCAGGTGGAGGACCAGCGGACTCCGGGCCGTGCGCAGTCGGGATGTCGAGGCGTCCGGGCCGGTGTACAGCTCGGCGCCGATGTGGTCGGCGATCCACCGCCCCTCGGCCCCGGTCTCCGGCAGTGGTGCGAACGGGCCTCCGTCGAGGGCGGTGCCGCCGGCCTCGTAGTCGATGTCGGCGAACACGACCGGCGGCGCCGGGCGGGGCCCGTACCGGCCGCGCAGCAGGTCCCGGCCGGTGGTCAGGAAGCCGATCTCGAACGTGTCGAGCAGTCGGCTGCCGTCGGGCGAGGGGAGGGCGGCGAAGGGGAGGAGGTTGAGGCTCCCGTCCGGCGAGATGAGCAGTCGGTCGACTCCGGTCAGGGCGGCGTCGATCCGCCGGATCAGCACCCGGTGGAGCTCCAGGCCCAGCGCCCGTTCCCCGGTGTCCTGGTGTCGGAGGAACTCACGCCACTGCCGGACGCCCTCGTCCAGTGCGTCGGCGGTGCCGTGGGTGAAGAGCTGCGGCGGCGAGCCCGGGGTGAACACCAGGCTCAGTACGGCGGCTTCGTCGCCCAGCTCCGCCCGGTAGTACTCGACGAGTGCGGTACCGGGCGGGAGGGCGGCGGTCACCGCCTGCCAGGTCGGCAGGGCCGCCGGGGTACCGCCGAGGTCGGTGTCGGGGTTGGGGCCGGTGCCGGGGCCGGGGCCGGGGTGGGAGAGCCGGTCGGCGAGGAGCATCTCCAGCCGGCCCTGCCGGGCCCGGAGGTCGTGGACGTGCCGGTCCGGGTGCGGCCGGAGGGGCTCGCCGTCGAGCGCCAGGCGCCGCAACTCGTGCCGAACGGTGCGGAGTTCGGTGGCGACGGCCGCGATCCCGGGCTCGGGGCCGTTGGACAGCATCGCGTGGTCGCGGGCCACGGCCTCCGCGACGACGGCCTTGCGCCGCAGGACGGCGTTCGCCAGGAGCTCCAGCAGCTCCGCGCCGGGCTCGAAGCCGGTGGCGGCGAGCAGGACGACGACGAAGGCGTCCAGTCTGCCGAGGAGGGTCCGTGCGTAGGCCAGGCGCTGCACCTCGGAGGAGGCGGCGAAGACCTCGAGCAGGTGGGCGTCCTCGATGTCGAGCTGCTCCCGCACCAGGGCGGCGGCCTCGCCGAGCCGCCCGGTTTCGAGGCAGAGCATCCCGAGGCTGAACAGTGAGTCGGTCATCGCCACGCGGTTGGGGTCCGCCAGTTCGCGCCGGCGGGTGATCACGGCGCGGTAGAGCTGTTCCGCCTGGTCCCGCTCGTCCAGGGCGTGGTGCACCAGGGCGAGGAGGTCGAAGGTGTTGAGCTGCTCCTCGGTGGCCGTCGCCGGGGCGAGGTGCGCCGCGGCGGCCCGGGCGTACGCCAACGCCCGGGTGAGGCGTCCTTGGTGGCGGCACCGTTGCCCGATGCTGGTCCGCAGCGAACGCAGCAGTTCCGGTGTGGTCTCCGGGTCGTCGGCGGCCGCCGTGAGTGCCGCGTCCAGGTGCTCGTCCGGGACGTCCAGGCCGTACCGTGCGGTGGCGACCAGGGCCACCGCCGTCCTGAGCGGGGACCGGCGGGGGCGGGCCCGGGCCACATCGGCGGCCCGGAGAGCCAGTTCGAGAGCCCGGGCGAGGTTGCCCAGGCGGTCCTCCTCGGAGGCCTGTTCGATCAGCGTGCGGAAGGTGACATCGGGGTCGTCCGGTTCTCCACCGGCCTGCGGCCGGGCGTCGTGCGCGAGTTCGAGGAGCATCCGGCGGCTCGGGGACCGCCCCTCCTCCTGTTCCAGGGCCGCGAAGTTGCGCAACACGGCGGCGGAGGGCGCCATGCCTGCCGCCGCATCCCGCAGTTCCCGGTAGATCGACCGGGCGACGGCGGGGTCGCCGTGGAGCTGGTGGTAGGCGGCGAGGTTGCCGCGCGCCTCGGCGAGGTGTGCGGCGGCCTCGGGGCCGGCCGCGGTGAGGAGTTCGACGGCTTCGGTCAGGACGGCCTCGGCGCGCGGATCGCCGTCGAGGGCCAACAGCTTGCCCAGGTTGGCGAGGGTGATCCCCAGGTCGATGTCCGGCATCCGCGGGTCACACCGTGCCTCTCGACCGCACCGCTCAGGCCCCTAGGCGCCGGAGCTCGACCGCTTCCTCCAGCAGGGCCCTCGCCGCCGCGTCGTACCCCGCCTTGTGCAGGGTGACGGCGATCTGGTTGAGCGTCCTGGAGAGCTCGGCCGGATTCGAGCCGAGGATCTCCCGGGCGTAGCGTTCCGTGGCCTTCGCGGCCTCTCCCACCTGGCCGGGGCCCTCCGCGCGGCGCAGGGATTCGGTGTAGGCGGCGAGCCAAGGCGGCAGCAGGGCGACCGGTCCGTGCTCCTGGACGTGGTGCACGGCCATGCCGGCGACGGCGAGCGCGTCGGGGTGCGCGCCCGTCTCCTCGGCGATGCCGTGCATCGTGGCCAGGTGGCGCAGGCAGCCCTCGGCGTCCTGCATCCGGTGGCACAACTCCTGGGCCGTGCTGGTGTACTGCCAGGCCTCCTGGTGCCGGGACAGGTGGCGGGCCAGTCCGCCCATCCACTCGTAGCAGGTGGCCTGTCCCACCTCGGGCGGCCGGGACAGGGCCTCCCCGCTGGCGAGGAGCCCGGTCAGCAGGGCGAGTGCCTGCTCGTGCCCGCCCTGCCGGGAGAGTTCCCCGCACCGGGCGAGGGCCCGGTCGAGGGTCTGCGACACGGCGACGCCGGGCAGCGGGACGCCCAGGCGCTCGGCGACCGCGAACGAGGCCCGGCCGTACCGCTGCACCGCGGCCGGGTCGTGGCGGAGTTCTGCCGGTACGGTGAACCGGGCGGGGAAGTCGGCGCGCAGCCGGTCCCCGTGGAGCCGGCAGAGCCGGTCCAGCAGCGCGGAGTCCCCGGCGTCGACGGCTGCTTCGAGCTCGTACCAGAGGTGTCCGGTCATCTCATGCTCCGACGTCCTCGTAGGTGAGTTCCGCGAACACATGGCTCTCGGCCGTCCTGCTCTCTGCCGTCCTGCCCTCCGCCGGCCCGCCGACGGTGCTCCCCGCCGGGCCTCGGCCGCCGAACTCCTTGCGGCCGAACAGCCGGGGGCGTACGCCGGAGACGCGGAACAGCGGCGTGAGGCCGTCCGGGGCGATCACCTTCACGCCGACGCCCTTGGACCCGACGATGCTCAGCCCGGCGGACGCGGAGGCGAGCGGGATCGTCCCCGAGAGCGCCTCCGCGGAGGCGGCGAGGTCGACGCTGGCGCCCTGCTGCTGGGAGACGAGGATCACGGCGGGGCCGGTGGCCACCACCTCGGTCACCACGACCTGGGCGGCCGGCCACCGCCCGGCCGCCGCCAGGTCGAGCACGCGTCGGCCGAGCGCCTCGCGGTCGGCGATCTCGCTGATCCGGCACGACCGCGCCTGGAAGACGATGCCGTGCCGGCGGCTGAACGACACCGCGACGCGGGCGAGCGGTCCGCCGTCGACGTCCGTCGAGACGGCGACCTCGGCGGCCGAGCTGTAGTCCAGGTCCACGCCCCGCTCGCGCTCCCGCACCGCGAACCCGATGCCCACGTCGGCGAGCGAGGTCAGGCGCTCGAACCGGTCCCGGTGCAGGCGGCCGACGTCGCCGAGTTCGAGATGGGTGTTGGGGAGCCAGCTGGACAGGTAGTCGAACTCCGCGCGGAGTTCCTCCGAGTACTGCTCGTGGATCGCGGGCACGCACCCTCCCCCTGGACGCCGGAAGCGCCGGCAGTCGGCATCGTAGGCCAGTGCCCGGACCGGCGGGGTGCAAACGGGTACTCCCAACTTCTGCGCCCGGCAGCGGCGTTGCGGGAGCAACCGGTCCGACCGGTCCGACCGGTCCGACCCGTCCGACCGGCCCGGCGTCGCCGGTGGCATCAGGCGGGGCGGCGCCGCTCCGCGAGGTAGTCGTGCACCGGGGTGACGGGGGAGAGGGTCAGGTCGGTGAGGACGTGGCTCGCGGAGACCACCTCCAGCACCGGCAGGTCGGCCAGGGGTGCCATGACGTGGGCGTTGAGCTGGAGGCGGGCGGGGCCGGTCCAGGCCTCCTTGACCGTGAGGTCGGTGATCCGGGTTCGGACCAGGTCGCAGACCCGCAGGCCGCCGGTGTAGTCGGGGACCACCTTGACCGCGAAGGTCGGCACGCCGATCTGGGCGCGGGCCTCCTCCCGATCCAGCGGCCGCCACTTGTAGGCCATGGTCGCGGTGGCGACCCGCTGGCTGGCGTAGTCCAGGGTGCCGACCAGCGCCCCGGCCTCGGTGAACAGGCGTGGCGAGCCCATCACCTTGGGGTAGGCGCTCAGTTCCCGGCCGGCCGCGGTGGCGGCGAAGTTGTCCAGGTACATCGCGTGCAGGTACTCACCGTGCTCGTCGCCGTGGCGTACGGGGACGACCTGCCCGGCCTCGACGTACGGGCCGTAGCCGTCGACCTCGCCCATCTTCATGATCTCGAAGCGCACCAGCGGCTCGTCGATCTCCAGCGGTTCGGGGACGACCGCGCGCAGGGCCTCCGGGTCGGTCCGGTAGACGACGTTCAGGTACTCGCGGTCGGTGAAGCGGGTGGCGCGCAGCGGGTAGACGGGGGCGGTGAGCGGGGTGGTGGCGTGGCGGACGACCTGGTCGGAACGCATCGGGGGCTCCTCGGGGGTGCGGGTTGTGCGGGGCGGGGTTGTGCTGCCCGCTCAAACGGATACCATGTGTATCGGATACACCATGCATCCGATGGTGGCGGTGAGGCAAGCGCGAACCACACGGCGCAGGCCCGGGCCCCTCGGAGCGCAGTACACCCAAGGAAGTGATCTCGATGTCGTTCACCACCCCCGACCCCACCGGCCGTCCCGTCGCCGTCGTCGGAGCCGGCACCCTAGGGCGCCGCATCGCCCTGATGTTCGCCACCGACGGCGGCGAGGTGCGGATCTACGACCCCTCGGCCGAGCAGCTCGCGGCCGCCGGTGCCTACGTGGCCGAGCAGCTGCCCGCCGTCGCCGCCGGCGTCGGTGCGGGAGGGCCGGGCACCGTCGCCGTCACCGGGGACCTCGCCGAGGCGCTGCGCGGCGCCTGGCTGGTGATCGAGGCGGTTCCGGAGCGCCCCGAGCTCAAGCAGCGGGTCTTCGCCGACCTGGACCGGCACGCCGACCCGGACGCGATCCTGGGCAGCAACTCCTCGTCCTACCCGACCAGCCACTTCGTCGACCGGGTGCGCGAGCCCGAGCGGCTGGTCAACATCCACTTCTACATGCCGCCGACCCAGAACGCGGTGGACGTGATGTCCAGCGGCCGCACCAGCCGGGCGGTCATCGACCTGCTGCTGGCGGAACTGCCGCGGCACGGCGTGTTCCCGTTCGAGGCGCGCCGGGAGAGCACCGGCTTCATCTTCAACCGCATCTGGGCGGCCATCAAGCGCGAGTCGCTCGCCGTGGTCGCCGAGGGCGTGGCCACAGCCGAGGAGGTGGACGCCATGTGGTCCGTCAACACCGGCCTGCGCGGTGGCCCGTTCCGCGCGATGGACCAGGTCGGCCTGGACGTGGTGCTGGACATCGAGCAGCACTACGCGGCCGAACGCCCGGGCCTGCCGGACGGACCGCGCACCCTGCTGGCGGAGTACGTCGGGTCCGGCCGACTCGGCGTCAAGGCCGGGCGCGGCTTCTACGAGTACGAGGCCGGGGCCAGGGACGGGGCCGGGGACAGGGACCGGGAGGGCGCTGCGGCCGCCTGAGGGCTCTCCGGCGGGGCGGGCGGCCCCGGTCCACCCGTAGACTGGGTCCGGGGCCGCCGTCGGCACCGCCGAGCGAAGAACGAGACCCGAGGACCGCAGTTCGTGCCCAAGTCACCCACGAAGCGGCGCCCGCTGACCGTCGCCGCCCTGAACGACAGCGCCCTCGCCCTGTTCACCGAGCACGGCTTCCACGCCACCTCGATCCGTGACATCGTCGCCCGCGCCGGGCTGACCCGGGGCGCCTTCTACTCCAACTACCAGGACAAGGAACAGCTGTTCCTCGCCCTCTACGACCAGCAGATCGACCGGCTGCTCGCCGACCTGCGCAGCGCCTTCACCGCCGCCGCTGCCACTGCCGCTTTTGACAGCGCCACTGCCGCCGCCGCTTCCGGTAGCGCCGCCGCCCAGGACGTGCCGTCCCGGCTGCTGCGCGAACTGGCCGACCGGCGGCGGGTGGACGAGGGCTGGTTCCTGCTCTCGATGGAGTTCACCCTGCACGCCGCCCGGCACCCGGAGGTCGCCCGCAGCCTCGCCGAGCACGAGGCCCGGCTGATCGACGGACTGGTCGAGCTGATCGGGGAGGCCACCGACCACGCCCCGGAGATCAGCCCGCGCGACCTCGCCCGGTTGCTCGTCATCCTGCACGAGGGCGCCACCGCCATGCGCCTCACCGAGGAGGCCCGCGGCGACCTCGCCGAGTTCCCGGAGGACCTGCTGCACCGCGTCGTCGACGGGCTGTTCCACCCCACGGCTCCCCGGTAGGCCTGTCCGGCCCCGCTCTGCCGAGGCGGACAATGGTGGACGTGACAGACATGACGCTCAACCTCTGGCGGCAGCCGCTCGGCCCGGTGGCCGCCGAGGTGCTCAGCTCGGTGTGGGACCGCAACGACCTGACCGTGCTCATCCTCGCCGAAGGCGCGCTCTCCGAAATCCCGCCCGGCATCAGCCGGTTGATGCGGCTGCGCACCCTCGACCTCGGCCACAACCTGTTCACCGAGGTGCCCGCCGAGCTGACCCGGCTCACCTGGTTGCGGGACTTCCTCTACCTGCACGACAACCAGCTGACCGTCCTGCCGGACGACATCGGGAAGCTCACCGAACTCCGCTACCTCAACGTCGGCGAGAACCAGCTCACCGAACTCCCGTTCGCCATTGGCAAGATGACCGAACTGGTCGAACTGCGGGCCCAGCACAACCGGCTCGGCGTCCTGCCCGAGTCCATCGGCGCCCTCGGCGAGTTGCGTGAACTCTGGTTGCGCGGGAACGAGTTGACCGCCCTCCCGGCCTCCTTCGGGCTGCTCTCCGAACTGCGCGAGCTGGAACTGCGGGAGAACGCCCTCGCCGAGCTGCCCGCCGTCCTGGCCGGGCTGCCGCGGCTGCGCCGGATCGACCTGCGCAGCAACGGGATCACCGGACTGCCGGACTGGCTGGCCGACCCGGCCGCACTGCCCGCGCTGGAGAAGCTCGACCTGCGGTGGAACGACGTCCAGGTGTCGGACCGCGTGCGGGAGGCGCTCGCCGAGCGCGGCTGCGCCCTGCTGATGTGAGCTCTCCCATAAAGATCAACGCCAAGGTCCGGGTGCTGCTACCGTGGAAGGCATGAAGCGCGCTGCACTCGCCACGACGACGCCGGAAAGAGTCCCGGCGCGCTGACTGCTGACCTAGTCCGAAGCCCCGGGGCGAGTGCCCCGGGGCTTCGTCGTTCCCGTCCCCACTCGCCCGCGGATCCCGAGTGGAGACCACCCCCATGAACGACCGCCTCGTGAACGACCGCCCCGCTCCCGCGCACGACCGCCCCGCCCCCGCGCACGACCGACCCGCGCACGACCACCGCAAGCTCGGCCGCGAACTCGACCTCTTCGACACCGACCCGCTGATGGGCTCCGGCCTGCCGTACTGGCTGCCCGACGGCGCGGCGATCCGGCACACCCTGGAGGAGTTCATCCGCGGCCGCGAGCGCCGGGCGGGCTACCGCCACGTCTACTCGCCGGTGCTCGGCAAGCGCGAGCTGTACGAGATCTCCGGCCACTGGGACCACTACCGCGAGGACATGTTCCCACCCATGCAACTCGGCTCGGAGGAGATGGTGCTGCGCCCGAGCCTGTGCCCGCACCACGCGCTGATCTTCCGCTCCCGTCCGCACAGCTACCGGGAACTCCCTTTGCGGATGGCCGAGTTGGGTGGCATGTACCGCTCCGAGCTGTCCGGCGTGCTCGGCGGGCTGACCAGGGTCCGGGCGATCCAGCTGAACGACGCGCACGTCTTCTGCACCCCGGAGCAGGCCGCCGACGAGGCCGTCGCCGCCCTGGAGCTGATCCGTGAGGCGCACCGGGCGCTCGGCATCAAGCCGGTCCGCTACCGGCTGTCGCTGCCCGGCGAGGGCGGCAAGTACGTGGCCGACCCGCAGCTGTGGCGGCGGGCCACCGCGCTGCTGACCGACGTACTGGAGCGCTCCGGGGTGCCGTTCGAGGCGGCGGAGGGCGAGGCCGCGTTCTACGGGCCCAAGATCGACGTGCAGATCGCCGACGGCGCCGGGCGGGAGTTCACCCTCTCCACCGTCCAGATCGACTTCCACCAGCCCGAGCGCTTCAACCTGCACTACATCGGCGCGGACGGCGCCAAGCACCGGCCGGTGATGGTGCACCGCAGCGTGATCGGCAGCGTCGAACGGGTGGTCGCCCACCTGATCGAGCTGTACGGCGGGGCGTTCCCGGCCTGGCTGGCACCGGCCCAGGTGGTGCTGCTGCCGATCTCCGACGCCGAGCTGCCGCAGACCGAGCGGCTGCGGCAGCGCTGCCTGGACCTCGGGCTGCGGGCCGAGGTCGCCGGACCGGAGCACGGCAGCCTGGGCGCCCGGATCCGGGAGGCCCGGCTGGTGCCCTACCAGGCGGTGATCGGCGCCAGGGAGGCCGCGGACGGCCGGGTCGCGCTGCGGCTGCGGGACGGCCGCCGGCTGGAGCCGATGGCGGCGGAGGAGGCCTGGGCGCGGATCGGCGCGCTGGTCGCGGACTGTAGCGCCGAGCTGTGGCGGGACGCCCCGGCCGAGTGAACCGGGAGCATACGTACGACTAGTGCGCTGCGCGGTGTGTCGGCGGGGCCGGCGGCGAGGGCCGCCCGTCGAATGGGCGGGGCGGCCGAGTCCCCCGCCGCCGCTGTCCCCACCCTTCCGGAGGTAACCGTGCGCAGACCGCGCAGCTTCGTCGCTCCCGCCCTCGCCGCCTGCCTGACCCTCGCCGGGGCGGTGGCCGCCGCCCCGGCGAGCTCGGCCGGGCTCCGCCCGCTGCCCGTCCCCGAGGTCCAGTACTGCGCGGCCGTCCTCGGCCACCTGCCCGGCGCCGACGGCGCGTCGCCGGTGCTCGGCCGGGCCTGCTCGCCGGACTCCCGCGCCGACGCGCTCGCCCTGGCCGACGGCCGGACCCTCACCCGCGGTGCAGACCAGCCGGCCGACCGGACGCTGCTGCTGGAGGAGTTCAAGGACATCGACTACCAGGGCGGCGTCATCTACTCCTTCTACGGTGACGCCGGCGGTTGCGACGGCACCGGCTACCACCTGGTCAACTACATCGACGTGGCGCTGAGCGTCTCCTCGATGAAGGGCTACAACAACTGCAACGCCGTCCACCTCTGGTCGACCCTCGGCGTGGAGAAGACCACGGACCTCCCGGCGGCCCAGCTGGGCGCCAACTTCAACGACGCGGTCCGCGAACTGCAGGTCTTCCACCGCTGAACGCCCCGGGCGTCGTCGACCGCCGGGAGCGCGCCCCGGCGGTCACGGTCAGTAGGACTGCAGCTCGATCAGGTGGCCCTCGGGGTCGCGCAGGTGGGCGCTGCGCAGGCCGGGACCCCACTCGGGGTGGTCGGTGGCCGGGACGGCGAGGACGCCGCCGTGCCGGAGGCAGAGGGCGAGGGCTTCGTCCACGTCGCCGACCCGGAGGACCAGCATCGCGGTGTCCTGGGTGGGGGTGGCCGGGCGGGCTGGCAGCCCGGTGGTGCCCAGCGTGGCGGACATCGCGGCGCGGTCGAACAGCACCAGGACGGCCTGCTCGTCGACGTCCCAGTTGGCGTACGGGCCCTCGGGCGTGCCCTTGACCAGGGTGGCGCCGGTGAGAGCGGGGAGGACGGCGCGGTAGAAGCCGAAGGTCTCGGCGAAGCGGGTGACGAGCAGGCGGGGGTAGAGGGCGTCCACGGTCGGGCTCCAGCGGGGATCTGAATCAGTGGGTTGACACCCACTATAGGGATCGACCCTAGAATGTCGCCATGGCCTCCGAGAACCCCGCCCCGCCCGACGCGCTGCCGCCGACACTGCTGGGCCTCAGCACCTTCCTGCTCGCCCGGACCGGTCGCACCGCGCGGGCTCGGCTCGCCGGGCAACTGGCCGAACGCGGCCTGCGGCTCTGGGACATGGCCGTGCTGGCGGCCCTCGTCGACTTCGGTCCGCAGGCGCAGCGGGACCTGGTCCGGCGGCTGGGCATCGACCCGAGCGACCTCGCCAAGGTCGCCGACCAGCTCGGCGCGGCCGGGTACGTCGAGCGCAGCCGGGACCAGGCGGACCGCCGGCGGGTCTCGGTGTCGGTCACCGCCGACGGGCGGGCGCTGCTCGCTGAGCTGGAGGCGCGGGCCCGGGCGGTGCAGGACGAGGTGCTGGCCCCGCTCGACCCGGCGGAGCGCCGGGTGCTGCACGACCTGCTGCTGCGGGTGGAGCAGGGGATGCCGGAGTGACACGCTTCCGCGTGATCCACCGGACGGGCTACGTGGGCACCGCTCCGGGGCGGCGGGCGCCGGCGAACTCGTTCGCCCAGCGCGGGATGTCGAGCACGTGCTCGACCCGGGCGATCAGGGTGCCGGTCCGCTCGGCGTGGATCATCGCGCCGTCGCCCGTGTAGATGCCGACGTGGTGCAGCGGGGCGTCGGGGCGGGAGAAGAACAGCAGGTCGCCGGGGCCCAGGGCGTCACGGTCGACCGGGGCGCTGCGGTTGAACTGGGCCACGGTGTAGTGCGCGAGCTCGATGGTGCCGTGGCTGGCGCGGTACCAGCAGTACAGGGACAGTCCGCTGCAGTCGAAGCCGACCGTGCTCTCGCCCATGCACACGCCGTTCAGGTAGCCGTTCTCGCCGTCGCAGAAGCCGAGGCCCGGGCCCAGCCGGTCGCCGCCGCCCCAGGCGTACGGGAGGCCGAGTTGGGTCTCGGCCACCGTGACGACCCGCCGGCCGAGGGCGGCGGCGGGTTCGGTGCCGACGGGGTCGGTGGGCGCAGGGTCGGTGGGTGCCGGGTCGGTGCGGGCGTCGGACGGCGGTGCGGCGTGGGCGGGTTGGGACGCTGCGGCGAGGGCCGGGGTGAGGCCGGCGCCGAGGGCGAGGCCGAGCACCCGCCGGCGTCCGACACCGGACACCCGGTCGTACTCGGGGGGTTGGGGCTCCATCGGTCGACTCCTCCTGGCTGGGGGTGGCCGGTCGCGGCCGACGGTGGTCGATCGGGGTGCCGGCGTGGGTCGGCACCAGGATCGACGTCTGGGGGTGTCGTCCGCCATCACCCACAACGGTGAATCGTGGGCACACGGGCCTTGGTACGGAAGGGGTTTCGCCCGAAATCGGTTTGACGCCCGTTCGTCCGAGGCCAACGATGAGCGCGAACGTTCGGTCGCGATCCCCTCGGAGGCCCCATGAACAGCGCGGTCAAGCTGGTCCGCAACACCCGCCTGACCCAGGCCGTCGACTACGCCTACGCGGCGGTGGTCGACGCCCCGGTCCGCTCGCTCTGGCTCGCCGGGGCCTGCCCGTTGGACGAGGAGGGCCGTACGGTCGCGGTCGGCGACTACGAGGGCCAGGCCCACCAGGTGATGCGCAATCTGATAACCGTGCTGGAGGACGCGGGCGCTGGGCTCACGGACATCGCGCGGACCACCGTGTACGTGGCCTCCGGCAACCAGGCGGACTTGGTGAAGGTGTGGAACGTGTACCGGGAGTACCTGGGGGAGCACGACGCCCCCAGCACGCTGCTCGGCGTCTCGGTGCTCGGCTACACGGACCAGCTGGTGGAGGTGGAGGCGGTGGCCGTGCTGCCCTGACGGACCCGGGTGCTCAGGAGGAGGCGGCGGCGAGCAGGGCGTCCAGCTTCCGGTAGCCCTCGGTCACGCCGCGCTCCATTCCGCTGGCCAGGATCGCGTCCCGGGCCACCAGGTTGTCGACCACCGACAGGACGGTGACCCGGGTGCGGCCCTCGCCGACGGGCTCGAAGACGGCGGTGTCCAGCGAGACGCCGTCCGGCACGCCCTCGAAGGTGAAGGTCTGAACGAGTCGGGTGGCCGGCCGGATTTCGTGGAAGGAGCCGTAGAAGGCGGCGACCTCCTGGCCCTCGCGGTGCACGGAGTAGCGGTAGTGGCCGCCGGTGCGGGCCTCCCACTCGTCGATCTTCAGGTCGAGGTCCTCGGGGCCGAGCCACTGCGCGACCAGCCCGGGCTCGATCCAGGCCCGGAAGACCCGCTCCTGGGGGGCGTCGAACTCGCGGACGATCCGGATGGTGGGCAGGGCCGGGTCCGCCTCGATGCGGGTCTCGCGGCCGGTGGTGGAGGTCATGACGGGTCTCCTTCGGTGGGTGCGGTGGGTGCGGTGAAGCGGTCGGTGCGGGAGTGGGTGCCGGTGTCCGGGGTCGCATCCTGGGTCGGGGCGGTGGCGGCGTTCTCGTCGGTGGCGTCGCTGTCGCCCATGGCCGCGAGGACGGCGTCCAGGCGGAGGAAGCGTTCCTCGGCCCGGCGGCGGTAGCGCTCGATCCAGCTCGTCATCAAGTCCAACACCTGCGGCTCCAGGTGGCACGGCCGCCGCTGGGCGTCCCGGCTGCGGCTGACCAGCCCGGCCTCCTCCAGCACCTTGAGGTGCTTGGAGACGGCCTGCATGGACATCGCATAGGACTCCGCCAACTCGCCGACGGTCGCGTCCCGGACCGAGAGCCGGGCGACGATGTCGCGCCGGGTCGGATCGGCCAGGGCGACGAACGCCCGGGAGAGCTGGTCGACGGCCACGGTGGCACCTCTGTTCTTCCTCAACCGATTGGTTGACAACCACGCTACCCCTGCCCGCCTGCTTGTTCAACCGATTGGTTGTGGAAGTCGCGGAAGCGGAGCTTTGGCAGCTGGTGTCCGGAGGAAGAAACCGTTCATTCGGTTTCTTGGCAGTACTACGAGGCGGCGGTCGCACTGTTCGGCCGATCCATCGGGAGGTGCGACCCCTGATCGCCGAGTCGGGAACTGGCGGACCGTTGACGGCAACTGTGCGGGCAGGTGGGGGAAGAGAGGGCGATTCGGCTGCCTCGTGGGCATCGTCTTGTCGCCCGTTGGGTGCCCGTAGCTAAGATACGGGGTGTTTGGTTTGGTTTTCCCGGAGCGCAGGGCGGGGTGGTTGCGGTGGTACGGCAGGAGCGGGCGCTCCGGACGCGCCGGCTGATCCTGGAGGCCGCGGCGTCGGTCTTCGACGAGTTCGGCTACGAGGGCGCGACCATCGGGGAGGTGGTCTCCCGGGCGGGTGTGACGCGCGGTGCGGTGTACTTCCACTTCGCCTCGAAGCGGGACCTCGCGCAGGGAGTCGTCGAGGAGCAGTTCGTCCAGGACGGAGTGCCGGAACGGAGCTGCAAACTCCAGGAGTTCGTGGACACCGGGATGGTGGTGGCGCACCTGATGCCGCGCGATCCGCTGCTCAGCGCCGGTGCCCGGCTCTCGCTCGGCCAGGACGTGTCCGACGACTTCGGCGGCGGTGCGATCCCCGGCTGGATCGGCCGGATGGAGGCGCTGTTGGTCGCCGCCGGCGACCGGGGCGAACTGCTGCCGCACATCGTCCCGGCCGACACCGCCTGGCTGATCACCGCTGCCTGGACGGGTGTTCAGATCCAGTCGCAGAAGCTCTCCGGCCGGGCCGACCTGGAACTGCGGGTGTCCGGGCTGTTCCAGCACCTGATGCCGAGCGTCGCGGTGCCCGGGGTGCTCGGCTCGTTGCAGATGGGGCCGGACCGCGGGGGGCAGGTGGTCGCCGAGGTCGCGGCGGCCCGGGCGGCGGAGGGTGCTGCTGACGGATCGTCGGCGGGGTCGGAGACGGCGGGTGTCGCGGACGGGGTCGGGGTGGGCTGACCGGCGGGCCGCGCGGTACGGGCGGCAACGGGCCCCGAGGCCAGATGATTTGGGTACAGGTGGCGGCGCGAGGCCCAGGGGGCCGGCGCCGCCTTCGGTTTGTCCGGGGGTGGGCGCGGAGGGTGATCACGTGCGGACGCGGGGCCCCGGTGGTGGGTCGCCCGGTGAAGGTCGGCGCTCGATTCCGTAAAAAACAGCGCGTACGGTTTTGTATTGACAAACCGCACGTGCTGTTTTTCACTGAGGACGGACGGTTGACCCAGGGGTGTCGACTCGGGGTCGGCTGTGGCGGAGGCGCTGCGGCGGAGGGGCCGTGGCGTTCCGCGTGATGGGGGTGGTCATCGTGGAGATCAGGGTGCTCGGGGCGCTGGACGTCCGGGTGTGCGGGGAGTCGGTGGTGCCGACGGCGCCCAAGCCCCGCCAGGTGCTGGGCTTGCTGGCGGTGCGAGCGGACCAGGTGGTCCCGGCCGGGGTGCTGGCCGAGGAGCTGTGGTCCGGCCGCCCGCCGCGCACGGCGCGCACCACCGTGCAGACCTACGTCCTGCACCTGCGTGACCTGATCGACCGGGCGCTCGCCCGGGCCGCTGCGCCCGCCGGGGTCTCCTGCGCCAAGGACGTCCTGGTGACCTCGCCCGGCGGCTACCTGCTGAACAGCGGCAACGGGACGCTGGACGTGCGGGAGTTCGAGCGGCTGGCCGGGGCGGGCCACCGGGCGATGGGCGAGGGCGACCATCCGCAGGCCGCCCGGACGCTCGGCGAGGCGCTGGCGCTGTGGCGCGGACCGGCCTTCGCGGACGTCCCGGCGGGCGGCCAACTCGCCGTTGAGGCGCAGCGGTTGGAAGAGGCCCGGCTCTGCGCGCTGGACCAGCGGATCGAGGCCGACCTGCGGCTGGGACGGCACCGGGCCCTGCTGGCGGAGCTGACCGTACTGGTCGACCGCTACCGCACCCACGAGAGCCTGCACGGCCAGTACATGATCGCCCTGCACCGCTCCGGCCGCCGGGGCGAGGCCCTGGCGGCCTACCAGCGCCTGCGCGCCACCTTGGTGCGGGAGTTGGGCATGGAACCGTCCGCCGGGTTACGGCGGCTCCAGCGGTCCGTCCTGCTGGCCGGCTCGGAGGGGGCGGAGCGCGAACCCGCGCCGGCGGCGCCGTAGCCGGCCCGCCGTCGGCCCACCCGGACGGCCCGGAGCATCCGGTTCGCCCGGAGCAACCGGTTCACTCGGCCGATCGGGTACCCGTGCCCGGGCCCGCCCGCGCCGGACCGGGTCGAATGTCAGTGCGCCTCGCCATGATGGCGGTATGAAGGACGCAGCCACCACGGCCACCCCCGCCACCCTCGCCTCCCCGCAGGCCTACGCCGACGCCGTCGCCACCGCCGTCCGGGCCGCCGGGGCGTACTACGGCGACGGCTCCACCCCGCTCGGGGACGACGAGTACGACGCCCTGGTCCGGGGGATCGAGGCCTACGAGCGCGCGCACCCCGAGCAGGTGCTGCCCGAGTCGCCCACCGGCAAGGTGGCCGGCGGCGCGGTCGTCGGCGACGTCCCGCACAGCACGCCGATGCTCTCGCTCGACAACGTCTTCTCCGCCGAGGAACTGGAGTCCTGGGCCGCCGGGCTGGAGCGCCGGCTCGGCAGACCGGTCGCCGCCTGGTGCGTCGAGCCCAAGCTGGACGGCCTCGCGGTCGCCGCCCGCTACCGGGCCGGCCGGCTGCACCAGGTGCTCACCCGGGGCGACGGCCTGGCCGGGGAGGACATCACCCACGCCGCCGACGCCGTGCTCGGCCTGCCCGCCCGGCTCAGCGAGCCGCTCGACGTGGAACTGCGCGGCGAGGTGCTGCTCACCCACGAACAGTTCGAAGCGGCCAACGCCGTGCGCACCGCCCACGGCGCCACCCCCTTCGCCCACCCGCGCAGCGGCGCCGCCGGCACCCTGCGGGCCAAGGACCGCCCGTACCGGGTCGAGCTCACCTTCTTCGGCTACGACGCCCACGGCCTGCCCGGCCTGCCCGGCCTGCCCGGCCTGGACCACGCCGCGCTGCTCGCCCGTATCGCCGGACTCGGCGCCAACACCGCCGCCACCACCGCGGCCGCGCCCCGCCGCTGCGCCACGCTCGCCGAGGCCGAGCAGCGGATCGAGGAGATCGCCGCGCTGCGCGCCGCACTGCCCTTCGGCATCGACGGCGTCGTGGTCAAGGCGGACGCGGTCGCCGACCAGGAGGAGGCCGGTTCCGGTTCCCGCGCGCCGCGCTGGGCGGTCGCCCGCAAGCTCCAGGCCCAGCACAAGGTCACCCGGCTGCTCGCCGTGGAGTGGAACGTCGGCCGCACCGGGATCATCGCGCCCCGCGCGGTGCTGGAGCCGGTGGTGATCGACGGCGTCACCGTCACCTACGCGACCCTGCACAACCCCGCCGACATCGAGCGCCGCGGACTGATGCTCGGCGACCAGGTGTTCGTCTACCGCGCCGGCGACGTCATCCCGCGCGTCGAGGCGCCGCTGGTGGACGAGCGCACCGGCGCCGAGCAGCCGATCGCCTTCCCCGAGGCCTGTCCGCGCTGCGGCGATGCCATCGACCGCTCGGAGCAGCGCTGGCGCTGCGTGCGCGGCCGCGGCTGCCAGGCCGTCGCCTCGGTGATCTACGCGGCCGGGCGCGACCAGCTCGACATCGAGGGCCTCGGCGGCACCCGGGCCGTCCAGTTGGTCGAATCCGGGCTGGTCGCCGACCTCGCCGACCTCTTCACCCTGACCAAGGAACAACTGCTCACGCTGGAGCGGATGGGCGACACCAGCGCGGACAACCTGCTCGCCGCGATCGAGACCGCCCGCACCCGCCCGCTGAACCGGGTGTTCTGCGCCCTCGGCATCCGCGGCACCGGCCGGACGATGTCGCGCCGGATCGCCGCGCACTTCGGCAGCATGGCCGCGATCCGGGCCGCCGACGCGGAGGCGCTGGCGGGCGTGGACGGCATCGGAACGGAGAAGGCGACCGTGATCGTGGCCGAACTCGCCGACGTGGCGCCGCTGTTGGACCGACTGGCGGAGCAGGGCGTGGGGACGGCGGTCACCGAGCCGCTGGTCGCGGCGGCTGATCCCGCTGCCAGTGCGGCGGGCGAAGGCGCGGAGACGGAAGGTGCGGTGGCCGGTCCGCTGGCCGGGCAGAGCGTGGTGGTCACCGGGAGCATGACCGGCGTCCTGGCCGAGCTCTCCCGCAACGCGATGAACGAACTGATCGAGCGTGCGGGCGGCAAGGCCTCCTCCTCGGTGTCCAAGCGCACCACCCTGCTGGTCGCGGGGGAGAAGGCGGGCTCCAAGCGGGCCAAGGCGGAGGAGCTCGGGGTGCCGGTCACCACCCCGGAGGACTTCGCCGTCCTAGTCGCCGACTTCCTCGGCTGATCGCGCGGCCGACCGCACGGCTCAGCGGCCGGTCGGTGGGCCCGGTCGGTGCGGTAGGGTGGCCGACGCTGTACACGACGAACACGACCGAGAGCCAGGGAGGTGAGACCCATTACCGGTATGTCCGAGCGGGTGCTCCCGGAGCGCGGCCGTGCGGGCGCATCGCGCGCGTAGCGCGGGCGCGCCGACGCGGTGTCGGCCCTGGCGGGAGCCCTGACGGAGTCCTCCGTTCTCCTCCCGTCCTGCCCTAGGAATCCCCTTGTCGGTCTTCTCCTCCGCCGCTCTCCGTTCCTCCGTCGTCTCCCGACTGCGCGCCGCCGGCTGCGTGTTCGCCGAGGACGAGGCCCGGATCCTGCTCACCGCCGCCGCCTCACCCGCCGAACTGGCCGCCATGGTCCGGGCCCGCGCCCAGGGCCGACCGCTCGAACACGTCGTCGGCTGGGCCGAGTTCGCGGGTCTGCGGATCGCCGTCGACCCCGGCGTGTTCGTCCCGCGCCGCCGCAGCGAGTTCCTGGCCGCCGAGGCCGCCCGACTCGCCGGCCCCGGCGCCGTGGTGGTCGACCTGTGCTGCGGCAGCGGTGCCCTCGGCGCCGCCGTGGCGGACCAGGTCGACCACCCGGTCGAGCTGTACGCCGCGGACCTCGACCCCGCCGCCGTCCGCTGCGCCCGGCGCAATCTGGCCGGGACGGGCGCGCGGGTCTACGAGGGCGACCTCTTCGCGCCCCTGCCCGAGGCACTGCGCGGACGGGTGGAGGTACTGATCGCCAACGTCCCGTACGTACCGACCGCGGACGTCGAGCTGTTGCCGCCCGAGGCGCGACTGCACGAGGCCCGGCCCGCGCTGGACGGCGGTGCGGACGGGCTGGACGTGCTGCGCCGGGTGGCCGCGGTCGCGCCCGGGTGGCTGGCGGCGGGCGGGGCGCTGCTGTTCGAGACCAGCGAGCGGCAGGCGGCCGGTGCGCTGGAGGTGGCCCGGGCGGCGGGGTTGGCGGCGGAGGTGAGCCGCGAGGAGGAACTGGACGCCACGGTCGTCACGGCGACCCGGAACTGACCGTCGTCGGCGGGTGGTCGCCTGGGGGCGCCTGGGGGTTGTCGGCCCCGGGAGGCGGGTGGTCGTTCGGGGGCGCTCGTCCGAGGGCGGTCAACGGCCCGGCCACCGTTCCCCTGTGACGGTGGCCGGGCCGGGCTGGTCGGTCGCCGGTCGCCGGTCGCCGGTCACCCGGTCATCCGGTCATCCGGTCAGATCCGGGCGCCGTACACGTGGTCGACCGGGATGGTGAGCAGTACCCGGCGGTCGGCGACCATGACCCTGCGGTAGTCCGCCCAGTCGGGGTGCTCGCCGGCGGCCCGGCGGTAGTAGTCGACCAGGGCCTCGACCTCGGGACCGTCGGGGTCGAGGCCCGGTCCGGTGAGGGTAGCGGTGCCTTCGGCGGTGGCCCAGGAGCGGCCGTCCGGTGCGGTCACCTCCAGGCTGACCCGCGGGTCCCGGCGAAGGTTCGCGGTCTTCGCGAGTCCCTCCCGGGTGGAGATCAGGAGGACGTTCGCCTCGCGGTCGTAGTACGGCAGCACCGGCGAGAGCTGGGGCCGGCCGTCGGCCTTGATGGTGGCGAGGATGCCGAGGCGGCTCTGCGCGAGGAGGGCGTACGGGTCGTACGGAGGGCGCGTGGTGGTGGTCATGGGAGCATCATCGGGCTTCACGCCGGTGTGAAGGGCGGGACCCGGCAGGTGTGTTGCGCCGCTGGCGCCTGGTTGGCCCCGAAAGATGAGGATCTGCGGAATCGCCGGTGGCCGCCGCCGTGCCGCGGCTAGGGTCGGGAGCCGACAGGGCGTGACGATCCGTCACCGAGTGCTGGTCCGAACCGAGGGAGCACACGCGATGGCTGCCGACTACCGGCCCAGGGAAGTGCTGGAGTTCTCCGACGACCTGCACCACGAGGACGTCCTCTCCTTGCAGGCCTTTCTGTCGGCCCGTCTCGGCGAGGTGGTCGAGGCCCAACCCGAGGGCAGCGCCGGCCGTTTCGCGGCCGAGCGCCTCGCCGATGTCACCCGCCGCGACTGCGTCCACCTCGGCGACCTCCTCGTCGCCTGGCGCGAGGTGGTGGTCGAGGACCGGATGGACGTTCCCGGGGAGACCCAACGGCTCCGGCAGGACGTGATGGTGTGGTGGGAGCGGCTGTGCGGAACGGCCGACGGCTTCCGCGACCACCCCGACCACAGCCCCCGGTGGCGGGCGCTGCGCTTCCTGAACCTCGCCCATGCCGAACTGATGGCCGGTCTGACGGACCTGTCGCGGGGCGGGTACGGGGACGGGGCGCACCCGTGAGCTTCTGAACGCCCGAACGCCGGAACGTCCGCACGCCGGAATGCCCGAACCCCGGAACGTCCGAACGCCTGGAACCCCGGCCACCCTACGGGCGGTGACCGGGGTTCCAGGGCTCAGGCGCCGGGCGGGGTCCGGCCGGCGTGGGCCGAGGTGATCACGGCGGTCGCGGCGGAGAGCGCGGCGGCCGTCCGCCGCACGTCCGCCTCCGTGGTGCGCCAGTTGCTGAACGCCGCGCGCAGGGCGGGCAGGCCGGCGTAGCGGGTCGGGGTGAGGAAGGCTTCCGCGGAGAGCTCGGAGGCGAGGGCGGCGAGGCGCTCCGGGGTGGGGTCCTCGGTGAGGGTGAAGCACACTACGTTGAGGCGGACCGGCGCGAGCAGCCGCAGGCCGTCGATCGCCTCGACCGCCGCGCCGAGCGCGCGGGCCCCGGCGACATTGCGCTCCACGATCTCGCGGTGGCCGGCCCGGCCGTAGGCGCGCAGCGTGAACCAGGCGGCCAGGGCGCGCAGGCGGTGAGAGTTCTCCGGGGTCAGGTGCACCAGGTCGGGGTGGTCGCCGACCGGGCCGAGGTAGGCGGCGGCGTTCTGGAAGACCCGGGCCTGGAGGTCGCGGCGGCGGGTGAACTGCACGGCGCTGTCGTAGGGCACGTTGAGCCACTTGTGCAGGTCCACGCAGACCGAGTCGGCGCGGTCGAGCCCGGCGACCAGCTCGGTGTGGTGGGGGGAGAGCGCGGCGAAGGCGCCGAAGGCGGCGTCCACGTGCAGCCAGAACGGGTACCGCTCGCGGAGGGCGGCGATCGCCCGCAGGTCGTCGAAGTCGACGGTGTTCACGGTGCCCGCGTTGGCGACCACGACGCACGGGCCGTCGGCCCCGGCGAGGGCCCGCTCCAGGGCGGCCACGTCCACGGCCTCCCGGCCGGGCAGGGCGGGGACGGCGGTCAGCGCGGTGCGGCCGAGGCCCAGGACGGACAGCGCCTTGGCCACGCTGGAGTGCGCACTGCCCGACAGCACCCGGACCCGGCCCAGCGCGGCGACCCCGTCCTCGGCCACGTCGACCCCGAGGCGTTCGCCCAGCCACTCGCGGGCGATCGCCAGTCCGACCGTGTTGGACTGGGTGGCGCCGCTGACGAAGGTGCCGCTGTGCGCGGGGGAGAGCCCGAACAGCTCGCGCAGCCAGCCGACGGTCTCCCGCTCCAGGTGTTGACCGGCGGGGTCGAGCGAGGAGTTGGAGTTCTGGTCGGCGGTGGCGGTCAGCCAGTCGCCCACCAGCGCGGCCGGGGTCGCCCCGCCCGTCACGAAGCCGAAGTAGCGCGGCCCGGCGCCGGCCGACAGCCGTGGCTCCCAGCGCTCGCCGAACTCGGCCAGGGCCGCCCGCAGTCCGTCGGCGTCCTCGCGCAGCGGCTCCGACGGTGTCGGTCGGCCGGCCTCCTCCGGGATGACCGGCCGGTCGTCGAGCCCGCCGAGGAAGTCGACGGCCCGCTGCCGGGCCTCCTCCAGCAGGGCGGGCAACTGGTCGAGGTCGGCGGCGAGTTCGCGGTGCATGGGGTCTCCGTTGATCGGTGGTCAGGCCGAGGCTAGTGGCGGACGGAGAGGGTGTCGCGGGCCAATTCCGTGCCGGTGGCCCGGGCGGTCGTGGGGCGGGACCGCCCGGGCCACCGGGGGTCGGGGCTGGGGCTGGGGCTGGGGGCTTGGGCCGCTCGGGCCGCTCGGGCGCGGGCCGGGCTCAGGCGGTGGCGGTGTTCTGCGCCTCGTCGGCCCTCGGGTCGGCGGCGGGCCGGTCGGGCGCGGTGGCGGCGATCGGCGGGGCGGGGATCGCGGCGGCGACGGCGGCCGCGAGCAGGGCGACACCGCAGCCGAGCACCAGGCCGACCCGGAATCCGCCCTCCGAGGGCAGGGTGCGGCCGCCCAGGGTGGTGGTCAGCTGGGACAGCACCACGCCGACGACCGCCGCCGACACCGAGGTGCCCAGGGAACGCATCAGGGTGTTGAAGCTGTTGGCGGAGGCCGTCGAGGACAGCGGCACCGCGCTCATGATCAGGGCGGGCATCGCGCCGTACGCCAGCCCCACGCCGCCGTTGGAGACGAGGGTGGCGGTCAGCACGCCCCAGGTGGAGCCCATCAGCGGCAGGGCGAGCCCGTAGCCGGCCGCGATCGCGAGCGCGCCGACGACCAGGGTGAACTTGGGACCGCGCGCGGCGGAAAGGCGTCCGCCCAGCGGGGAGACGAGCATCATCATCAGACCGCCCGGTGCCATCCACAGGCCCATCGCCAGCATCGACTGCCCGAGGCCGTAGCCGGTGGCCTTCGGCAGTTGCAGCAACTGGGGCACGATCAGCGCCTGGGCGTACATGCCGAAGCCGACCAGGACGGACGCGGCGTTGGTGAGCAGCACCCGCGGGCGGGCGGTCACCCGCAGGTCGACCAGCGGCGCGGTGACCCGCAGTTCCCAGCGGGCCCAGAGCAGCAGTACGGCCGCGGCGGCGGTGAACAGGCCGAGGGTGCGGGTGCTGCCCCAGCCCCAGTCGCCGCCCTTGGAGACCGGCAGCAGCAGGCAGACCAGGCCGACGCTGAGTCCGGCGGCACCGATGAAGTCGAAGCGGGTGGCGCTCGGTCGGGTGGCCGCTGCTGGGGCCTGGGTCGGTGCGGGTGCCGGTGCTGGTGCCGGTACGACCGTCCGGATCATGCCGATGATGACGACGGTCAGGACGGCCGTGCCCCAGAACAGGGCGCGCCAGCTGGCGTAGTCGGCGACGGCGGCGGCGATCGGCAGGCCGAGGCCGCCACCGATCCCCATCGAGGCGCTGACCAGGGCGATCGCGGAGCCGAGCCGCTCGGGCGGCAGGACGTCGCGCAGCAGGCTGATGCCGAGCGGCACCAACCCCATGCCGATGCCCTGGAGGGCGCGTCCGGCGATCATCGGCAGCACGGAGGAGGAGAGCGCGCACAGCACGGAGCCGAGCAGCAGCGGGACGCAGGAGGCGATCAGCATCGTCCGCTTGCCCAGGAGGTCGCCGAGGCGCCCGATGATCGGGACGAAGACGGCGGCGGAGAGCAGCGTCGCGGTGATCACCCAGGAGGCGTTGGACGGGGTGGTGCGCAGCAGTTGGGGCAGCTCGCTGATCAGCGGGGTGACCAGGGTCTGCATGATCGCGGCGACGGTGCCGGTGAAGGCGAGCGTGGCGACGATCGGACCGGTACGGAGGGTGGGGGCGGGGCCGTCGATGGCGGGCCTCCTGGGGCTCGGCGGGCGAATGTGCTCCATGCATGAGATGTGCATCATGCACATCGCTGGGAGCATACCCCTCTTGTGCGCCGTGCACATCATGTGGGCGCTGCACTCCTCTGGCATACTGATGGTCGCGATCAATGAGGAATCCGCAGGTCGAGCGGGCGATGGAAGGACTTCGACATGACCAGCCCCACGCACCAGGTCGCCCTTGAATTCCTGGTGTTCGCCCGTCACCGCGACCTCGGCCAGGTCGGCAACCGCCCCGAGGGCAGCCAACTCGAGCGCAGCGCGTACATCCTGCTCAGCCGGGTCGAGGCCCAGGGGCCGATGTCCATCGGCCAGCTCAGCGATGCCTTCGGCCTCGACGTCTCCACCCTCAACCGGCAGACCGCCGGGCTCACGGGCGCCGGCCTGCTGGAGCGCATCCCCGACCCCGACGGCGGGATGGCCCGCAAGTTCCGCCTCACCGACGAGGGCCGCCGCCGCCTGGACGAGGAACGCGGCGCCCACGTCCGCGCCCTCGACCTGGTGATGTCCGACTGGTCGGACGCCGACATCGCCGGCTTCGCCGACTACCTGCGCCGCTTCAACACCGGCATCGAACGCCTCGACGGCCGGCCCTGGCCCCGGCCCTGAGGCCGCACCCCGCAGGGCGGTTCACGGGGACGGCGGCCGCTGGTAGGGCCACGTCGGCGACGTCGAGTTCCTGACCGCCCGGCTCGCACACCCAGAGGTACGTTCCAGCGGTAGTGCTGGAACGAACCGTCGGTTCGCGGTCGGCAATAATGCCCTGGTGAAGACCTGGACGGACCGTCTCCCGCAGATACCCTTCCCCTACCACGCGCTGCCGCCGGACGGTCCCTGGCTGACCCAGGAGGAGACGGCGTCCTACCTCGGTGTCGGGGAGTACCACCTGAACACGTTGACGTGCGTCACCCACCGGATCGACATGGTCCGCACCACCACCGACAAGAAGTTCGCCTGCACGCGTGCCAGCGTCGAGGCCGAGAAGGAGTGGCGCGACACCGCCAAGCCCTGGCGGAAGATCCTGCGCCTGCTCCGGGACAGCCTCAAGCAGTTCTGAGGACGGCCTCGCCGAGGCGGCCAGCTTCCGCCTGGTCAAGTGATGCCTGGCCGTGCCCGGTTGTGGGCCGTGGGCGGGGTGCGGCGTCGGGGGCGTCAGCGGCGGGGGAGTTCGGCGGTTCGGACGGGGCTGTCGACCAGGCTGCGGCTGACGGCGCCGACGGCGGCCGCGCCCTCGGGGGTGCCGGAGAGGTCCGACTCGCGGAAGCTCCAGCCCTCCTCGGAGGAGACCTGCCACCAGCGCTCGCGTCCGTCGCCGCTCCGGGTGGCCGCCTCGGTGGCGAAGCCGTGCTCGGCGAGCTTGCGCAGGTGGTAGCTGACCAGGGAGGGCGGATCCGAAAGGAATGTTGCGCAATGAAAAACTGCGCAATGAATATTTCTGATCTTTCCGGAGCGGGGCCTTCTAGGATCTTCGCCATGGCGACGAGACTCGTGCAGATCAACATGAAGGCCCGGGACGATGCGGCGCTCGGCCGGTTCTGGGCGGAGGCGCTCGGCTGGGGCATCGACAGCGAGGCGCCCGGCGTGACTAACCTCGAACCCGTGGGCTTCGCCTATCCCGACCCGGCGGCGGTCTGCATCGACCTGGTCGTCAGCGAGGAACCCAAGACGGTGAAGAACCGGGTCCACCTCGACCTGGCCACCACCTCGGCCGCCCACCAGGCGGAACTGGTGGCGCGCTTGAAGGGCCTCGGTGCCACGCTCGCGGACGTGGGGCAGGGTGACGTGCCCTGGATGGTCATGGCCGATCCGGAGGGCAACGAGTTCTGCGTCCTGGAGCCCCGCGAGGTGTACCGGGACACCGGGCCGGTCGCCGCGGTGGTGGTCGACTGCGCCGACCCGCGAGGAATGGCCGGGTTCTGGGGGGAAGCGATGGACTGGACGGTGCACGAGGTCGCCGACGGTTTCGCGTCGATGCGTTCCGCCCGGGGGGTCGGCCCGTACCTGGAGTTCATCCGCACGTCCGATGCCAAGAGCGGGTGGAATCGCGTCCATCTCGACGTCAGCCCCTACCGCGGGGACGACCCGGCGGCGGAGGAGGCCCGGCTGCGCGCCCTCGGTGCCACCGACCCCGGGATCGACCAGTCCTCGATCTCCTGGAGGATCCTGGTCGACCCGGAGGGCAACGAGTTCTGCCTGCTCAGTCCGCGCTGAGGCGCGGTGGGGGTGCCGGTCGTACTCGGGCCGCCGGCCGGCAGCAGGGGGCCGGGTGACGGGGCCGGGCGGTGGACGGTTCACCCCCGATTGGATTGACGCGAACATGACGTGCGTCGTTGTCGGGCCCGGAACCGCGGTGCCAGGATCGGCGCACTGTCCGTACGAACCAATGGGAGAACCCATGAGGATGCGTACCGCTCTTCCCGTCGCCCTGCTCACCGCGGTCGGCCTGTTCGCCGGCGTCAACACCGCCACGGCGGCGGGCGGCGGCTACCCCGGCTTCCAGTGCTTCAAGACCGCCGACCGCGACGTGTACTGCAGCGACGCCAAGGTCAAGAACCACGCCACGGGCGCCGCCTGGATCGCGTCCTGCCCGGCCGACGTCGTCGCGCACATCAGCGGCAAGCCGTACATCGCGGCCTCGCGCCCCGCCTCGGCGCACAGCTGTTGATCCTCCGCAGGAGCTGACGAGCCCGCCCGGTGGACATCCGCCGGGCGGGTTCGGTCGTCTCCGGGCTCGGTGGCCCCGGGGGCCGGGTCAGCGGGTGAGGGTCGGGACGGCGCCGCCCTCGACGTGGTCGACCCGCACGCCCGGCAGGCCGCGGGACCAGGCGGCGGCCACCGCGGCGAGCTCGGCGCGGGGGAGCGGGGCGGGGCCGAGGCCGATCGGGAAATGGGTGCGGCCGTCGCCGGTCCGGTACGGCTGGGGCCAGGCGTGGAGCCCGGTGGCACCGGCCTCCTCCAGGGCGGTGAGGAGGCTGCGGAGGCGGCCGCGCGCCGGGCCGACGGACTCCTGGTCGGCGGAGACCACGGCCCAGGCGGCGTGGCGGCGGTGCAGCGGGGGCGGGGTGAGCAGGGCGGGCCAGGGGTCGGGGTCGGTGGTGGTGAGTTCCCAGGCGCGGTAGAGCTCCTCGGTGAGTTGGTCCCTGGTGTCCGGTCCCACCTGGGTGGTGCAGCTGCGGACGGGGGTGGAGGGGGTGAGCACGGTCAGCGGGCCCCCGGCTGGTCCGGAGCCGGAACTCCCGGGGGTTTCCCTGGCGGTGGCCTCCGCGGTGGCCTCCGCGGTGGCGGGTTCTGCGGTGAGGGTGACGGGTTGGCGCCAGTCCCAGGAGGCCCAGGTCTCGGTGAAGCGCTGGAACAGGTCGTCCTCGGGAGTGTCCGGCAGGTCGAGGACGGTCCGGGCGGCGAGCACCGACCAGGCCAGCGAGGGCAGTTGGCCGAACGGCGCGCCGTCCAGGCCGCGGGCCCGGGCCCAGGACTTGACCTGCCGGGCCAGTCGGACGAACCGCGGCCGTTGCTCGCCGAGCGCGGAGCGGATCGCCTCGGCGTCGGTGACCGCGCTCAGCGCGACGGCCGCCGCCTCGCCCAGCTCGGTGCGCCGGGCGACCGCCTCGGCGGGGTCGAGGGTGCCGGTGAACACCACGACGAGGTCGACGGTCAGCCCGTCCGCCTCCAGCCGCAGCCCCGGCACCCGGGCGCCGCGCACCTCGCGGAGCCGACGGGCCTGCGGCATGGCCGTCGCCACCCGGGCCAGCACCCCGGGAAGGTCCGCCGGGCCGGGCAGCGCCGCCACCAGGTCCAGGTCGCCGCCGTCCAGCTGGCAGCCGAGCCGCCGCGAGCCGACCTGGTGGACGACCCCCCCGGGCAGCGCGGCGGTCAGTCGGCGGGCCAACTCGTCCGCGACGGCGGTGCGTTGCGAGGGCTCGGGGTGGAGAGACACCGTCGGCTCCGCCGGGAGCACCCGCACCTGGCCCGTTCCCAGGGTGACCACCGCGCGCGGGCGCATCGGCTCCTCGCCCCGGCGGGACAGCACCACCAGCTCACCGACCAGGGCGTCCGTCCCGCGCAGCCGGGCGGCGCAGTCGGCGGCCACCCGCTGGGGGTCGTCGCTGCGCCCGAGGCTCAGGTGCGGGGTGTACCCCTCGGCGCGGCCCCGGCAGCGGGGGAACCGGCCTTCGAGGGCGTGCCGCAGTGCCGCCCAGGCTTCGGCCGCAGTGGCGGCCGGGTCCAGCCAGATCGTCGCGTCCTCGCGGTGGCCGAAGGTGTGCACGCCCTCCAGCCGGGCGGTGAAGGGGGCCACCTCGGCGGCGGCCGCGCCGAGCAGCGGCAGCGCGCGGTCGAACGCGGACTCCGGCACGAAGCCGAACAGCAGATTGACGTGCGGGGGCCAGCGGCGCAGCTGCGGGTCGTACGCGGCGCGCAGTTCCTGGATGGGCGGCCACAGCTCCTCGGGCGGGAGCCAGGCGACGGCCGTCCGGGCGGTGGGCGCGGCGTCCAGGGAGTCCGGGGAGGCGGCACCGTCGAGGGCGAGGGCGAAGTCGACGACCAGGCCGTAGTGGTCGGAGGGGTGGAGGCCGTCGGCGGTGGGCCGGTCGCCGAGCAGGGCGGCGGCGGTGACAGCGGCCCGGTCGGCGCGGTACAGGACGCGGTCGATCCGGCCCGGGCGGCCGGTGAGGGAGGAGACGGCGGCGAGCGGGTTGACGGTCGGGTCGAAGGTGGGGGTGTCGTCGCCCCGGCCGTGCACCTGGGTCCAGGCGTCCCGGAGGCCGAGTGCGGCGGCGGGGCCGTCCGGTCCGGAGCGGGCGTCGTTGAAGTCGCCGAGCAGCAGCAGTTCTCCTTCGACACTGGCCAGGCCCTCGGCCAGCCGGGTGAGTTCGGCCTGGCGGCGGGCCGGGCCGTCCGTCGAGTGGTCGCTGCTGAGGTGGACGGCGGCGACGGTCAGCGGCGCGTCGGCGGCCCGGACGGTGACGGCCGTGACGGCCTTGTGCGGGCCCAGCGCGTGCCGGCCGGCCTCCAGGACGGGGAGACGGCTGAGCACCAGCAGGCCGTACTCGGGCACGTCGCGGCCGGAGGGGTCGGTGCCGAGGACGTAGCGCTCCCGGACCCAGGGCTCCGCCAGCAGCTGGACGACCAGGGCGGGCTCGACCTCCTGGAGCGCGATGACGTCGGCGTCGGCGGCCGCCAGCTCGGCGAGCAGCAGCGGTCGGCGGCGGGCGGTGGCGATCCGGTCGGCGTCGTAGCGGTCCCACAGGGTGTTCCAGGTGACCACGCGCAGGGTGCCGGTGGCGGTGGGAATGTCTGTGGTGGTGGTGGTGGTGGCGGCGGCGGCGGCGGTCGGGCCGGTTCCGCCCGTGGTGCCGTCCGCGGTGTGGTGAGGCTGCCAGCCGCCGTCCGGCCGCCAGGCGTACGGGGTGGTGGCGGTGAAGAAGGGCGCGGGCAGGTGGCGCGGTTCGGCGCGGTGCCCGGCCTCGGTGGTGTCGAGCTCGTCCACGCCGGTGGAGCGGTCCCACACCACGACGCCGTCGGCCTCGACCTGGTACACCCGGTGCCAGGGGATCTCGCCGGACGCCAGGAAGGCCTCCAACGGGACGCGCGCGATGCGGTCGTCGCGCTGGCGCACGCCCAGGGTGAACCGGGCCGGGTCGAAGCGGGCGTCCCAGCGGATCCGCTGGCAGACCTGTTCGATGGGGCGCATCAGTCCTCCTCGGAGTCGAGCGTGCCCGCCGTGTCCTCCACGGTGCCACCGGGGCCGACGTACCAGGTGCGGTGCGCCTGGCCGGGGTAGGGCGGGTTGAAGCGGTGCAGTTGGGCGGAGAGCACCTCGGGCGGTACCGGGTGCGGGCGGACGGCGTTGCGGCGCAGCAGTTCCTGCTCACCGACCAGCAGCACCACCTGGGTGACCAGGGCGTCACGGCGCCGGGCGGTGCCGTGGACGTGGGAGCGCTGCTCGCGGTTGAGCGAGGTGGCGTCCCAGACCACGGTGGCGGCCCGGTCGGCCAGGGCGGAGTCCAGTCGGGCCATGGCGGTACGCAGCACCTCGGGGTTGTTGCGCTGGTCGGCGCGCGAGCCGCGGGCGGCGCGCAGGTCGTCCAGACTGATCCGGGCCGAGACGGCGGGCAGGGCGGCCGCGAAGGTGCTCTTGCCGCTGCCGGACGGGCCGCTCAGGTGGACCAGCCGCGGGAAGCGGCCGTCGCGCCAGCGCCAGGTCGCGGCCACCGCCTCCTCGACGGTGCTGATCCGGCCGAGGGCGTAGGCCTCGCGGGCCTGGGCCCAGCAGCGGTCGGCGGCGTCGGGGCCGTTGGGACTGTCGGCGGCGAGGTCGGCGAGGGCCTCGCGCAGGCCGGTGCGCAGCCAGGCCAGCGGGTCGGGGTCGAGCAGTCCGGCGTCCTCGGCGTGCAGGGCCGACCAGGCGACCTGCTCGCGCTCGGCGGGCCCGGGAGCGGTGGCCGCGGCCACCGCGTGCAGCACCCCGAGGTCAGCGGCGCTCGCGAGCCGGACCAGCCCGGCGCGGCGCTCGGTGTCCGGGTACGGCTGCTGGAGGCCGGGGTGCAGTCCGACCAGGTCGGCGACCCGGCGGGCCAGGGGCAGGCCCAGGCGGTCGGCGAGCCGGGGTGCGAGCGACTCCCGGCGGGCGGAGCGCAGCGCGGTGGCCAGCACGCCGGCCAGGCGGGCGTCGCCGGTGCGGCCGAGCTCGTCGAGGCGGGCGGAGACGTCGGCCAGCTCCTCCGACCGGCGGTCGGGGCCGGGTGCGGTCGGGGCTCCGGGCACGGGTGCGGGTGTGGGTGAGGGTGCGGGTGCGGGTGTGCGGGAGCTCACGGGCGCAGTGGTGAGTTCGGGCAGGTCCAAGGCCTCGGCCAGCAGTGGGAGTTCGGGCAGTCGGCCGGACCGGATGTCCCAGAGCGGGGCGTCGGGACCGAGGCCGTTCTCCACCACGGCGGCGTACATCCAGTGGGTGTCGGTCCGTACGTGCTGCGGGCGGACCCACTTGGCGACCCGCACGCCGAACTCGCCCCGGGGGAAGCCCCGGACGGTCCGGACCACGTAGCCCTCCTGGCGGTCGAGGTCCAGGCGCAGGGCGCGCAGGGCCCGTTCGTCGAAGCGGCCGCGCCAGAGCACCCGGGGTGTGGGGATGCCGAGGCGGCGCAGGAAACGCACGGTGGCGTCCCAGTCGAGGCACTCGTCCCGGTCCGTCCAGACCGAGAAGCCGTAGAACCAGCTGTCCAGGTCGGTGTACGGGATGGAGTGCCGGGCGAACAGGTTCTCGCCGCAGATCCGCCAGCCGTCCGGGATGCGGGCGCCGACCCGGTTCTGCAGGCCCTTGACCCAGGCGCGGGAGGGGTGGTGGGCGGAGTCCAGCGAGCGGGCGTGCAGCCCGTCGGGGTAGAGGGTGGTGTTCTCGCCGTCCAGCTTCTCGGTGACCACGACCTCCGCCCCGGCTAGGGCGGAGACGTCCCCGGTCCGTACGTCGTCCGCCGCAGCCCCCGGTGACCAGGGGAGATGCGGCGTCCGGGGGTAGTGCACACGCATGCTCGGCTCCCTGAACGTCCTTGATCCGGCGGCCACTGTAGGAGCCGCTGGGACGGGAGGGCCACCGATTAAAGCTGCTGGTGGGGGCTTTGACGGGACTGCTGCCGGGGGTTCGGTCGGGTGCGGGAACGGGAGGGTGCGGGAACGGGAGGGGCCGGGAGGTGGCCGGTGCGGGTCGGGGATCAGTCGATGCGGTGCTCCTGCCAGAAGGGCGTCAGGTCGACGGACGTCGCGGCCTGGGCGGCGGCCTTGAACTCGGCGGTGGTGGAGACGCCGAACCAGTGGGCGCGGACGTAGTCGTGCAGCAGCGCGGACATCGTGTCCGTGCCGATCAGCCGGCGCAGTTCGTGCAGGGCGCAGGAGCCGTGGTCGTAGATGACCGCCTCGTAGCGGTCGGGGTGGGTGTCCCAGTAGCTCATCGGATTGGTGAGGCGTTCGGCCGGGCTCCGGAAGGGAGTCGCGGCGGTGCAGCCCTCCTTCGTCCGGCCCATCTCGACGTCCATGGCGTACTCGGCGAAGGACTCGTCCAGCCAGGGTGCGCGGTACTGGTCGTCGCCGACGATGCCGTACCACCACTGGTGCGCCAGCTCGTGGATGACGGCGGAGGGTCGGATCCGGTCGAGGACGAAGGCCGGGTACTCCATGCCGCCGAACTCGAAGGCGTCGTCGAGGACGGTGGCGACGTCCCCGTACGGGTAGGGGCCGTAGCGGGCGGAGTGGTCGTCGATGGTCCGCAGGGAGAGGTCCAGCATCGCGCGGGCGTCCTCGGCGGAGACGCTGCTGACCGAGTAGACGGCGACCCGGACGCCGTCGCCGGACCGGCCCTCGATCCGGTGGAAGGGCCCGGCGGCCCAGGCGAACTCGCGGACCTGCCGGGCGCCGATCCGGGTGACCGTGCGGCCCGGGCCGCCGGGGGTGTCGACGGCGGTGCCGGTGGCGGGCACCAGGACCTCGGTGGGGTGGTCGAGGGTGACGGCGAAGTCGGAGGCGAGGCCGTAGAACGACTCGCCGAGCTCGCTGTACGGGTCCAGGTGCCAGCCCGATCCGTCGTGGACGGCGAGGACGGGCAGGGCGTTGCCGATGAAGCTGAACGCGCCGTCCCGGCCGAAGCGGTCGAGGCCGTCGGGGACGTCGACGCCGAGGTCGAACTCGACCGTGTCGGAGGCGCCCTGGTGCAGCGGGTGGGCCAACGGGACGCGCAGCGCGGTGCAGTCGACCTCCGCGGTGCCGTCCAGACCGGTCACCCGGACGGACGGGGTCGCGCAGCCGCCGCGGAAGTTGTCCCAGAGGCGCAGGTAGACCTCGTGCAGGGGCTCGGGCGAGGTGTTGGTGAAGACGATCCGCTCGTGGCCGCGCCAGTGAGCTCCGGTGGCGTCGCTTCTCAACTCCACGGTGTAGGCGGGGGCGCCGGGGGTGCGGGTCGGGTCGGAGGGGGCGCGGCCGGGTGGCGCGGCGCCCACCGAGAGGAGCACGGTGAGGACGGCGATCAGGGGGAGGAGGCGCCGTGCGCGGGAGGGCGCACCGGGCCGGTCGAGGAGTCGTTGGACGGTGGTGGTGAACCGGGCGGACGTGACCGGCCGGAAGGGTGGGCCGGTGGACTTCATCATGGAGGACCTCGGAAACCTCGGGGACGTCGGAAGCAGGGCCGCAGGCGTGGGTGCCGGAGGGGTGGTCGGCGCGTCGCCGGCACCGAGCCTGAGAACGGCCCCCACCGGCCCGGGGACACGCGGCAGCCCTCCGTCGGGGTGATCCGGCCTGGTCAGCGGAGTGGCTGGTCGGCTTCCGGGGACTCGGCCAGTAGCCGCAGCAGCGCGTCGGCGACCTGGGCCGCACCGGCCGTGCCGACCGCGCTCGTCAACGCCGTCCAGTCCGGGGCGGGAGGAGTGGTGGCAGCCACGGAGGCCAACTGTCTGAGCTTCTCGACCAGGCCTTCCCGTACGGCCGCGGCCGTACGGTGGCGGCCGAGGTCGGCGGCGCGGGCGATGCCGCCGTGGATCAGGTCGAGGGCCTTGCCCGCGCCGTGGGCGCGCAGGGCCAGTGCCTCCTCCTCGTCGAACACCTCCGGTGGCCAGCGCAGGCGGACGTCGGCGCCGAGTACCCGGCTGTGGAAGCGGCCGTTGAAGATCTGGCTGAGGTTCTGCGGCGGCAGGCAGAGCGTGGGGGTGCCGAGCTGCCCGGCCTCCAGGAGGGTGGTCAGCCCGGGGGAGGTGAGCAGGACGTCGCAGTCGGCGAGGCGGTGCAGGAAGTCCTGGTGGCGGAGGGCGCCGACGGTGGTCACGGGCGGGTGGGCGCAGGAGTCGACCAACTGCGCGGCCAGCCAGGCCGGCAGGTTGCCCGCGATGTGCACCTCGGTGACCCCGCTCGCGGTCAGTGCCTCCAGCGCGGCGGGCAGCACGAGCTGGGGATAGCTCGCCCAGTCCGTGAGGTGGGGCGCGCGCAGCCCGCCGAGGTTGAGCAGGGCGCGCCGAGGGTGGGGCGTGGGAGGGCTGCTGCGGACGGTGCCGCCGTCGGCGATCACGGCGTCCACCCAGCGCAGCCGGTGCACGTCGGCCAGCACCCCGGCGCCCTCCGGCGGCAGTTCCACGCACCGCTGGGCGCAGTACACCTCGGCGTCCAGCGGGAGGTCGGGCCGGTCGCCGTCCGTCCAGAGGAACGGCAGGCTGTCCACGAACACCACCGGCACCCCGCAGGCCCGCAACGCCTTCGCCAGCACGCCGTCCAGTACCACCAGTGCCGCCTCCACCCGCTGCGCCCGGACGATCCGGTCCAGCTCCTGGTCGGACCGCTCGTCCGGGAGGTCGAACCAGCGCTCCACCGGCTGTTCGGCGAGCAGCGGTCTGCCCAACCCGGAGGCGAGGCCGATGAATCTCAGCCGCCTGCTGCTGTGGGCCCGGAGGGCGGACAGGACCGCGCTCAACTTCCCCGAACTGCCCCAGCCGCACTCGACCCCGGCCACGGCGACCGTCGTGGTGCCCGCCGTCGTGCCCGCCGTCGTGGTCCCTGCCGTCGTGATCCCCGTCCTCGCCCGCATCCGTGTCAACTCCCCCGCCCGTACCGGATCTTCTGTCGCTCCGCATTCGTACCAGGCCCTCGGAGAAGGGGCGGTTCGACTACCTACGGAAAAGCGAGACCTAACCACCCCGAAAGGTGAAGTTCCCGCTCGGTGCATTGACGGACGGACGGAGGGGCGGAGGGATGGGCAGGCGGGTGACCGGCCGCACTCAGGCCTAGCTCATGCCCTTCCGTGAGGCTGTTCCGGTGGGCGTGACGCGTGGTCACGCGTGGTCCGGGAGTCGTGCTCCGCGGCCTCGGCGAGGCGCTTGATGTGCGCCAGCCGGCGGTCCCAGTCGGCGGCGAGCGAGGCCATCCAACGCGCCGTGGCGTCGAGCGCCGCGGGCCGCACCGTGTAGCGCACCTCGCGCCCGATGCGGTCGCCGCTCACCAGCCCGGCGGCGTCCAGGACGGCGAGGTGCTTGACCACGGCCTGGCGCGAGACGGGGAGGTGCCGGGCGAGCGTCGTCGCGGTGGCCTCGCCCTGCGCGGCGATCAGTTCGAGCAGCCGGCGTCGCGTCGGGTCGGCCAGGGCCGTGAGGACGGTGTCGACCGCCTCGGCGGCGCCGTGGGGTTCGTCGGTCACGTGGCGGGCTGTTCGGCGCGCGTCCTGAGCGCGTCGAGCTCCTGGCGCCAGCCGCCGGTGTTGTCCTCGACCGCCTTGCCGCGCAGTTCCTCGGAGCCGGCCAGTGCCGCGAAGCCGCTCTCGACCACGCGCAGCCGCGTCCTGCCGTCCTCCGGGGTCAGCGTGAACTCGACGAGGGTGCTGTTGTCCTCGCGCAGTTCCTCGCCGGGGAACGCGCTGGCCCAGCGGTAGGCCAGGTAGGTCGGCGGCTCGACCTTCTCCACGCGTACCGGGAAGTCGCCGTACTCCGGGTTCCTGGCCACCAGCTCCTCGCCCTCCCTGGCCACGGTGCCGGGCAGGCTCGCCTTGTCGGCGACCCAGAAGCCGGGCTCGGCCACCAGGGACCAGACCCGCTCCAGGGGCGCCTCGATCAGGGTCTCGCGTTCGATCCGGTCCTCGCTCATGAGGGGGCTCCTTCGCTTGCGGACAATGGATGCAACTCCAGAGTTGCACGTCGCACCGCCGGGTGCAACCCGAGGGTTGCACCTCGCGAGGGCTCGTCGCGAAGGGGCTCGGCCCTCGCCCTGCCGCGCCCGGCCGGCTACCGCCAGGGGGTGGCCTCCTCGATGGCCGCGAGCAGGCGGGTGTGGACGGCGGTGGCGGCGGCGCGGGTGGCCGGGTCCTGGTCCTTCAGCAACGGGGTGATCAGCTCGGCGGCCGCGGCGAGGACCGGCACGGGCACGGTCGCCTCGCGCAGGTGGAGGAGCTGGGAGGCGGCCCGCTCGCCGGGCGTGGCCTGGGTGCGGGCGTCGGGGATGAGGGCGGTGAGGCCCCGGGGGAGCGGCTGAGTGCTGGTCACCCGCCCCATTCTTCCGTGCCCCGACGGCTGCCGGCCCCATGGCCAGCCCCCATGGCCGGTCGGCACGGCCGGTCGGTGGCGGCCGCGCGGGCAGGCCCCGGTCGAGATAACTCCTCGTCGGGCGAAGCGCTCGATGCCATGCTGTGCGAATGTCTGACGCATCGTATGAAGAGAATGTCGCTCCGATACCCGCCACGGAGGCGGCTCCGCCGGAGCCTGCGCAGGAGCCCCGGCTCCGGCCCTGGAAGGCCCCGGCGGTGTTCGCGGCTGCCGGACTCGTGGTCGGCGCCGGCGCCGTCGGACTGGCCTGGGGCCTGTCCGGACCCGGGGACGACGAGCCCTTCACGCTGGTGGGCCAGGCACGGATCAGCACCTCCGACCCCACCAAGTCGGGTACCTGCAACGGTGCCAGGGGCTTGGACGACGTGGACAAGGACGCCCTGGTGACCGTTCGCGACGCGGCGGGCCGGGTGGTGGCGACCGGCACCCTGGGGCAGGGCGAGTACCACGACTCCGCCTGCCGGTTCCCGATCGTGCTGCCCGACGTGCCGGGCGGTTCGGACTCCTACTCGGTGCAGGTGCTCTGGCACCCGAGGACGAAGGTCACGAACGAAGAGGCGCGGACGGGCGGCCTCGTGATCGATCTCAAGTGATCGGCCTGCACTGATCGGCCCCAAGTGACCGGCGCCAAGTGACCGGCTCCAACTGATCGGTCCCGACTGATCGATCCGGAGTAGCGGCCACGGCGGGTGACGTCAGTCCTCGAACACCCGCCTCAACTTCCCGAGTGCGGACTCGATCTCCGCCATGTCCGCGGCCGAGAGCTTCGCGACGTAGGCGTCGTGGAGCTCCCGCTCGTACCGGAGCACGGCCTGCCGGTAGGCCGCGCCGCGGGCCTCCAGGCGGAGGACGTGGACGCGTCCGTCCTGGGGGCTGCGCTGCCGGGAGAGGTAGCCGTCCTCCTCCAGGCGCGCCAGGTGCTGGCTGACGGCGCCCCTGGACACGCCCAGGCGCTCGGCCAGGTCCTTGGGGGTGATGCCCGGGTCGGCCACGATCCGCCCGAGCACAAGGTGCTGTTGGGCGGTGAGCCCGAAGTCGCCGTAGCGGGGCGCGTGCCGTTCCGAGAGGAGCCACAGGTCCGCGAAGAGCCGGTCGATCCGGGTGATGCGGGCGTGCAGGTCGGCGCTGTCGGGTCTTTCTCCGGTGTCCATCGGGCCCGTCAGTCCGTGGTCGGCGGCTGCTCGGCGGCGCGGCTGCGCCTCCTGAGCCCCAGGCGGGACCGGACCGCCCGGACGGCCTCCTTGCCGACGCCCGCCATGCCGATGAGGGCGCAGGTCTCGGCGACCACGAGCGTCCCGCCGAAGGCGGCGGCCTTGGTGCCGGACTCCAGCGGGAGGAAGAGGATGACGAGGACGGCCACGTAGGTCAGGGCGCTCAGGATGAGGAGCGCGATGCCGATCCTGAACCTGAGCGGCTTCTTCGGGGGTGCTGAGGTCGCCGGGGTCGCAGTCATGGAAATAGTTTAGAAATCTAAATCATCCGTGGTCAAGGACCCCGGTGGGCTCCGGGTCGAGGGGCGGTCGGGAAAGGGTTTGGCGGGGCGGCCGGGAAATCTTGTATGGTTCTTCGCGAATCATCCAGAGGGGTGGAGGGACCGGCCCTACGAAGCCCCGGCAACTCCCCGTTCGACCCGGCGTCCGAAGTACGCGCCGTGCCGTCCGGGGTCAGTGCCAAATCCGGCCTGTCGCCAACGTGGCGCGGGGAAGATGAGGAGACACGGTGCTCTCAGTGCTGTCCTTCGCCCGGGCGCTTCCCGCCCCGGCCCTTTCGCGTACCCGTTTCGTGCTCGGCGCAGGCGATCTGCTGTTCCCGCAGGCCTGTTTCCGCTGACCACCCCGCTCCCACCCCACCGGAGCGCCCGTGAGCCGTACCCACCCGTCGCTCACGGGATCTGAGACTGGAGTACCCGTCCATGGAGAACACGAGCGGCGTCGGCGTGCTCGACAAGATCACCTCGATCCTCGGCACCCTGGAGGCCGGTCCGGCCACCTTGGCTGGGCTGGTCGACGCCACCGGGCTGGCCCGGCCGACCGCCCACCGGATCGCCGTCGCGCTGGAGCACCACCGGCTGCTCGGCCGGGACCTCCAGGGCCGGTTCGTCCTCGGCCCGCGCCTCGCCGAGCTCTCGGCGGCGGCCGGTGAGGACCGCCTGCTGGCCGCGGCGGGCACGGTCCTCACCCACCTGCGCGACGTCACCGGCGAGACCGCCCAGCTGTACCGCCGGCAGGGCGAGGTCCGGATCTGCGTGGCGGCCGCCGAACGCCTCTTCGGCCTGCGGGACACCGTGCCGGTGGGCCTCGCGCTGCCGATGAAGGTCGGGTCCGCTGCCCAGGTCCTGCTGGCCTGGGAGGAGCCCGAGCGGCTCCACCGCGGACTCCAGGGCGCCCGGTTCACCGCCACCGCGCTGAGCGGGGTGCGGCGCCGGGGGTGGGCCCAGTCGATCGGCGAGCGCGAGCCCGGCGTGGCCTCCGTCTCCGCGCCCGTGCGGGGCCCGGCCGGCCGGGTGGTGGCCGCCGTTTCCGTCTCGGGGCCGATCGAACGGCTCAGCCGGCACCCGGGGGCCCGCCTCTCCCAGGCCGTCATCGAGGCGGCGGGCCACCTCACGGACGCGCTGAACCGGCCCTGACCGGGCCGTCGGCTGACGTGGGGTGACCGGCCCGGGGCCCGGCCCGGACCGGACCCGAGCGCTC